>NZ_JBHYIG010000049.1:0-25154 GCF_042740015.1 Streptomyces sp. NPDC059037 | reverse complement strand
TTTCGGGGTTTTGGTCGCACACAACCTGTTTTGTCTCACACACAGAGCGGGGGTCATTCACCCCCCCTTACTGTTGACCCCCCGGGGGGGCCCCCCCCGCCTCACAAGCCACCGAACTGGTGGAGAGGGTCGCCGAGCGCAGGGCGACCGTGACCGGCTAGCCGGTCGGTGCACCGGCTAGGCGGTCAGTGACTTCTTCTCGCTCGCACCCTCGCTGCTGCTGCCGGGCTGGCCGGGCACCGCGTCCACGGTCGACGCGGCCTCCACGGCCGGGGCGTCGTCGCCGTCGTCGCCGTCGTCGCCGTCGTCGAGCAGCGTCTTCTCGTCGAACGGCAGCTTCCCGTCGAGCACCAGGGTGACCCGCTCCCGGTCCACCTCCTTGGTCCACGTACCGATCAGGAGCGTCGCGACCGCGTTGCCCGCGAAGTTGGTGAGGGCGCGGGCCTCGCTCATGAAGCGGTCGACGCCGATGATCAGGCCGACGCCGTCCACGAGGGCCGGCTTGTGCGACTGCAGGCCGCTGGCCAGGACCGCGATGCCGGACCCCGAGACGCCCGCCGCGCCCTTCGACGCGATCATCATGAAGAGGAGCAGCGAGATCTGCTCGCCGATGCCCAGCGGCTGGTCCATGGCGTCGGCGATGAAGAGCGAGGCCATGGTCAGGTAGATCATCGTGCCGTCGAGGTTGAAGGAGTAGCCCGTCGGGACGGTGATGCCGACGACCGGGCGGCTGACACCCAGGTGCTCCATCTTCGCGATGAGCCGCGGAAGCGCGGACTCGGACGACGAGGTGGAGAGGATCAGCAGGAACTCGCGGCCCAGGTACCTCAGGAGCTTGAACAGGTTCACGCCGGTGACCAGGCGCAGCAGCGTGCCGAGCACGATCAGGATGAACAGCGCGCAGGTGACGTAGAACCCGATCATGATCGTGGCAAGGGCCTTCAGGGCGTCCGTGCCGGTCTCGCCGACCACCGCCGCCATCGCGCCGAACGCGCCCACCGGGGCGGCCCACATGATCATGCCGAGGACCCGGAAGACCAGCTTCTGGATGTGCTCGATGCCGCGCAGGACCGGCGCGCCCGAGGAGCCCATCGCCTGCAGGGCGAAGCCCACGAGCAGCGCCACGAGCAGGGTCTGCAGGACCTCGGTCACGGTGAACGCCGAGACGAGCGTGGTCGGGATGATGCCGAGCACGAATTCGGTGGGGCTCTTGGCGGCCTCGTCCGCGGCCTCGTGGCCGACGCCCTTGGCCGCCTCGGTCAGGTCCATGCCGGAACCGGGGTGCAGGATGTTGCCGACCAGGAGGCCGATGGCGAGGGCGACGACCGACATCACGACGAAGTAGCCGAGCGCGAGCCCGCCGACCTTGCCGACCTTGGCGGCTTTACGGACCGAGCCGACGCCGAGCACGATCGTGCAGAAGATGATCGGCGAGATCATCATCTTGATCAGGTTCACAAAGCCGGCACCGACCGGCTTGAGCTCCTTGGCGAAGTCCGGGAAGAGCAGGCCGACGCCGATACCGAGCACGACGGCGATGATGACGGCGATGTAGAGATAGTGGGTACGGTCCCGCTTTGCTGCGGGTGCCGGAGCCACCTTGCTGTCGGTGGTGTCGGCCACGGGGGCCCTCCTTGAACGACTACGTCGGCGTTTTTCAGCCAGTGCGTGCGGCTCACGTCCTGGGCGGGGAATCCCGGCGACTATCTCTCGCCCTGTGAGGGCGGTCACCCTTACGTTCATTTAGTTCGTGCTTATACGGCGAGGCAGACTGGCACCATGCCCCTCACCCGTCGACCCCGCCCGCGCAGCCTCGCGGGCCAGCTCTTCGCGATGCAGATCGTCCTGGTCACCCTGGTGGTGGCCGGATGCGCCCTGTTCACGTTCCTGAGCGACCGGCGGCAGGCGGAGGAGGGCGCGCGCCGCCAGGCCACGGCCGCGGCGCGTGCGGTCGCGGACTCCCCTTCGGTACGTGAAGCGGTGCGCGGCGAGGATCCGACGAAGACCCTCCAGCCGTACGCGACCGATGTGCGCAGGCACACCGGCGTCGACTTCGTCACGATCATGGACCCGGACGGCATCCGCTGGACGCACCCCGACGAGGAACAGATCGGCGAGCGCTTCCTCGGCCACCGGGCGGACGCCCTGCGGGGCAAGACCTTCACCGAGACGTACACGGGAACGCTCGGCCCTTCCGTGCGCGTGGTCACCCCGATCCATGACGGCGGCCGCATCACGGGCCTGGTCAGCGCGGGCATCACCATCGAGGAGATCACCGAGAAGGCGCGCGGCCAGCTGGCCGCCCTGCTCGGTGTCGCGGCGGCCGCGCTCACGCTCGGCGCCATCGGTACGTACGTCATCAACGCCCGCCTGCGCCGCCACACCCACGGCATGAACGCCACCGAGCTGAGCCGGATGCACGACTATCACGAGGCGGCGCTGCACGCGGTGCGCGAGGGCCTGCTGATGCTGGACGGGCAGCGGCGGATCGCCCTCATCAACGACGGGGGACGCGAACTGCTCGGCGTATCCGGCGACTTGGTGGGCCGCAACGTCGCCGAACTGGGCCTGCCCGCCCCGCTCACGGGCGCGCTGCTCGCCGCCGAGCCCCGGGTGGACGAGCTGCACCTGACGGCGGACCGGGTGGTCGTCGTCAACACCTCCCCCGTGTCGAGCGGCGAGCGCAGAGGAACCGTGGTCACCCTGCGCGACCACACCGAACTCCAGGCCCTGACCGGCGAGTTGGACTCGGAGCGCGGCTTCACGCGGGCGCTGCGCTCGCAGGCGCACGAGGCGGCCAACCGTCTCCACACGGTGGTGTCCCTCATCGAGCTGGGCCGCGCCGACGAGGCGGTCGACTTCGCCACGGCCGAGCTGGAACTGGCCCAGACGCTGACGGACCAGGTCGTCGCGGCGGTCAACGAGCCGGTCCTCGCCGCCCTGCTCCTCGGCAAGGCGGCCCAGGCGAACGAACACGGCGTCGAGCTCGTCGTCTCCCCCGACAGCAGCATCGACGACGGCATGCTCCCGCCGGACCTGCCGGCCCGCGACCTGGTCACGGTCCTCGGCAACCTGATCGACAACGCGGTGGACGCGGCCCAGGGCTCCCCGGCGGCCCGCGTGACGGTGACGGCCCGCGCGGACGAGCAGGGCCTGACGCTACGGGTCTCGGACACGGGCCCTGGCGTGGACCCCGCCCACACGGAAGCGGTCTTCGAACGAGGCTGGTCCACCAAGGCCGCCACGGGCCGCGGCCTGGGCCTGGCCCTGGTCCACCAGACGGTGACGAAACACGAGGGAACACTTACGGTGCGGGAGGCGCCGGGGGGCGGGGCGGAGTTCGAGGTCCGCTTGGGAGGAGAGTCGCTCGCGTTGTGGGCAGGCGTTCCGCAGGGCGGAACGGGTGGGCACAACGCTCCACTGCCGGGTGCCGATGAAGAGGCGTCCAGTACAGAGGACGTACCAAACGGAGGCACCAAGTGACCGAGGAAATCCGCGTACTGGTCGTCGAAGACGACCCCGTGGCCGCCGACGCCCACGTCCTCTACGTAAACCGCATCCCCGGCTTCCACGCCGTAGGCAAAGCCCACACCGCCGCCGAAGCGAAACGCGCCCTCGACCGCACGGACGTCGACCTCCTCCTCCTGGATCTCCACCTCCCCGACGGCCACGGCCTCCAACTCGCCCGCACCCTGCGGGCCGCAGGCCACCGCACGGACGTCATCGCGGTGACGTCCGCCCGCGACCTGGCGGTGGTCAGAGAAGGCGTATCCCTCGGCGTGGTCCAGTACGTGCTGAAGCCCTTCACCTTCGCCACCCTCCGCGACCGCCTCACCCGCTACGCGGACTACCGCACCGCCGCAGGCGAGGCCACCGGCCAGGACGAGGTGGACCGCGCCCTGGCGACCCTCCGCGCCCCGAGCCCCGCCGCACTCCCCAAAGGCCTCAGCGGCCCCACCCTGGAACGCGTGACCCGCGGCCTGCGCGACGCCCCGGCCGACGGCCTGACCGCGGCGGCCGCCGCCGAGTCCGTCGGCATCTCCCGCATCACCGCACGCCGTTACCTGGAGCACCTGGTCACCACGGGCCGTGCGACGCGCACCCCGCAGTACGGCCATGTGGGCCGCCCCGAGTACGTGTACCGCTGGCTGACTTCAGCCACCTGAGAAACCGCAGAGCCACCCGGTGGACACCAGAAGCGAGGCCGCCATAACAACGTTGTCACGTTGATGACAAGCGGCGCCGCACGGGCATTGACCTTGCTCCGAGCACGCCCTTACGTTCACCGGGCAGCCCGCGTTGCAGCCCCGCGTGGCAACCTCGCCGCGTCGGCCAGTAGGAGGTCGTGCCCGTGCGCCCCACCACTCCACTGCTCCTCGCCACCGCCCTGGTCGCCGCCGGCACCCTCACCGCCTGCGGCGGGGACTCCGGCGATGACCCGGACACCGTGAAGGTCTCCTTCAAACAGTCCACGGACAACCAGATCAAGGTCATGGACAACTTTCTGGCCGACGTGAAGAAGCAGTTCGAGAAGGAGAACCCCGGCAAGAAGGTGAAGCTGGTGCCGATCAAGGCGCCGGACTCCGAGTACTACACCAAGCTGCAGCAGATGATGCGCTCCCCGAAGACCGCGCCCGACCTGGTCTACGAGGACACCTTCCTCATCAACTCGGACATCACCAGCGGGTACTTGAAGCCGCTCGACCCGTATCTGGACAAGTGGAAGGACTGGGACCAGTTCATCGACACGTCCAAGTCGGCGGCGAAGGCGGCGGACGGCAAGACGTACGGCGTGCCGGACGGCACCGACACCCGCGGACTCTGGTTCAGCAAGGCCATCTTCAAGAAGGCCGGTCTTCCCGCCGACTGGCAGCCGAAGTCGTGGGACGACATCCTGGAGACGGCACGGACCATCAAGAAGAAGGTCCCCGGGGTCACGCCCCTGAACGTCTACACCGGTAAGCCCGCGGGCGAGGCGGCGACCATGCAGGGCATGGAGATGCTCCTGTACGGCACGGGCAAGGACCCGATGTACGACCCGCAGTCGAAGAAGTGGGTGACGGGCAGTCAGGGCTTCAAGGACTCCCTGGAGTTCGTCGAGACGGTCTACAAGGAGAAGCTCGGCCCGGACGTCTCCGACGCCCTCGACCCGAACTTCGCCACCCGGGTGCGCGGCGAACTCCTCCCCGAGGACAAGCTCGGCATCAACCTGGACGGCTCGTGGCTGCCGCAGGACTGGGGCAAGGGCGCGGGTCACGAGTGGCCGGAGTGGTCGCAGAAGCTGGGCCTCGCCCACATGCCGACCCAGAACGGCGAGGCTCCCGGCAAGGTGAGCATGTCCGGCGGCTGGACCTGGGCGATCCCGTCCAAGGCGTCCAACCCGGACCTGGCCTTCAAGTTCATCGAGCAGATGCAGACCAAGGCCAACGCCCAGAAGTGGTACGTGGCGAACTCGGGCATCGCGGTCCGCAAGGACGTCGCGGCCGACCCCGCGTATCTCAAGGCGCAGCCCGGCCTGAAGTTCTTCACCGACCTGGTGTCTTCGACGCACTACCGCCCGGCGTACCCGGCGTATCCGAAGGTCTCCACGGCGGTGCAGGAGTCCATGGAGAAGGTCACGACGGGCGACGCCTCCGTGGCCGACGCGGCGAGCGGATACGACGAAGAGGTCAAGGCGGCGACGGACGGCGAGGTCATCAAGAAGTGACCGCCGCACCCCCCGCCGGGCCCGGCGACATCGTCAAGACGGCGCCGGGCCAGGGCGCACCGCGCCCCCCGTCCCGCCGCGGGAGGACCGGCAGAGCGCTGACCCGCGCCCTGCCCGTCTCCCCCGCCGTGATCCTCCTGCTCCTGTTCCTTGCGGGGCCGATCGGCTACTGCGCGTACATCGCCTTCACCGACCTCCAGCTCACCGGCCAGGCCGAGTCGAGCTTCGTCGGGTTCGACAACTTCCGTAAGGCGTTCGGGGACGAGGCGTTCCTCAACGCGGTCTGGCTGACCCTCGTCTTCACCGTGCTGTCGTCCCTCATCGGCCAGAACACCATCGGCCTCGCGCTCGCGTCCCTGATGCAGCGGGCGTCCAAGCCGGTCCGCACGCTCACCGGCGCGATCGTGATCACGGCGTGGGTGCTGCCCGAGGTGGTGGCGGCCTTCCTCCTGTACGCGTTCTTCCGCCGCGAGGGAACCCTCAACGCGGTACTCGACTTCCTCCATCTCCCGTCCCAGAACTGGATGTACACGCTGCCGATCCTGGCGGTTTCGTTCGCCAACGTCTGGCGCGGGACGGCGTTCTCGATGCTGGTCTACTCGGCGGCCCTGAACGAGATCCCCAAGGAGATCACCGAGGCGGCCGAGGTGGACGGCGCGGGCGGCTGGCGCCGGATGTGGCACATCACGCTGCCGATGATCCGCCGCTCCATCGGCACGAACCTGATGCTGAACACCCTGCAGACCCTGTCCGTCTTCGGCCTGATCTGGGTGATGACGCGCGGCGGCCCCGGCAACCGCAGCCAGACCCTCCCCCTGTTCATGTACGAACAGGCCTTCCAGAAGAGCATGATCGGCTACGGCACCGCGGTGGCACTCCTGCTCCTGGTCGTCGGCTCACTCTTCTCCCTCGTCTATATGCGCCTGCTCCGCACGGAGGTCTGAGTGTCCGCCAATACCGTCAAGGTGTCCGCCGGCACCGTCAAGTCGCCCTCCAGGACGCTCACTTCACGTCGTACGAGCCGGCGCCTCGCCGCGGACGCGGGGCTGCTCGTGGTCGCGGCGGCGTTCGTCCTGCCGCTGGCCTGGGTGATCCTGTCCTCGCTCGACACCAAGGCCGACCTGAAGGTGAAGGTCCCCGACGGTATCACCCTGGACAACTACGACGCCGTACTGACCCCCGAAATCACCTTCACGCCGCTGATGAACAGCCTGCTGCTCTGCGGCGGCGGCACGATCCTGACGGTGGTCTGCGCGGCACTCGCCGCGTACCCGCTCTCCCGCTTCAAGTCCCGCCTGAACCGCCCGTTCATGCTGACGATCCTCTTCGCGACGAGCCTGCCGATCACGGCGATCATGGTCCCGGTGTACGCGCTGTTCGTACAGGTGGACCTGATCGACACGATGCAGGGCACGATCTTCTTCTTCGCGGCGTCCCAACTCCCGTTCGCCATCTGGCTGATGAAGAACTTCATGGACGGCGTGCCGAAGGAACTGGAGGAGGCGGCATGGACGGACGGCGCGTCGCCCTTCCAGTCGCTGATCCGCATCGTCCTGCCGCTGATGGGCCCGGGAGTGGCCGTGGTCACGGTCTTCTCGTTCGTCATGATGTGGGGCAACTTCTTCGTCCCGTTCATGCTGCTCCTGACCCCGGAGCAGATGCCGGCCTCGGTCAGCATCAACGACTTCTTCGGCAACAAGGGCACGGTCGTCTATGGCCAGTTGGCGGCCTTCTCCATCATCTACTCGACGCCCGTGATCCTTCTGTACGTCCTGATCTCACGGAAGCTGGGCGGCGGCTTCGCGCTCGGCGGCGCAGTGAAGGGATGAGGCAGTGAGGGGACGAGGAACTGAAGGGGGTGCGGGAGTGAAGGGGTGACCTGCCCGCCCGGTGCCCGAGCCGCTGGCTAGGATCACCGGGTCTGAGGGAGGACACATGCGGGGGCGTTTGCTGAACGGTCGGTACGCGTTGCTGGCGCCGATCGGCGCCGGTGGCATGGGGCAGGTCTGGCGGGCCCGGGACGGAAGCCTGGGCCGCGAGGTGGCGGTCAAGCTCTTCGTGCCGTCGACGTCGGCGGGCGAGAGCGAGGCCGATCAGCTCCTGGCCAGGTTCCGGCAGGAGGCCCGTGCCGCGGCCGCGCTCGACAGCCCGTACATCGTCGCCGTGCACGACCACGGCACGGACGACGGGACCCCGTACCTCGTGATGGCCCTGGTGCAGGGGCGCTCGCTCGACCAGGTGCTGCGCGAGAGCGTCCGGGTCCCGGTCGCGGACGCGCTGCGCTGGGCGGCGGACATCTGCCGCGCCCTGGACGCGGCGCACTCGGCGGGCGTCGTGCACCGTGACATCAAGCCCGGCAACGTAATGATCACCCCGGACGGCACCGCGAAGGTCGTCGACTTCGGCATCGCCACGTTCATGGAGCGCGTCGCGGGCGACTCGCGCCTGACCCGGACCGGGCAGCTGCCGTTCGGCAGCGTGCCGTACCTGGCACCGGAGCGGTTCCGCCAGGAGCCGGGCGACGGCCGCACTGACCTGTACGCGCTCGGCTGCGTCCTCTACGAACTCCTCGTCGGCAGACCGCCGTTCACCGGTTCCGCGGCCGGCGTCATGTACAACCACGTCAACGACGCGCCGCTGCGCCCGAGCGCGGCACGCGGCGAGGTGACGCGGCCGGTGGAACGCCTGGTACTCGACCTGCTCGCCAAGGACCCCGCGGACCGTCCGGCGGACGCGGCGACGGCGCTGGAACGGGTCCTGGCGGCGGCTGGGTCGCTGCCGCCGGATGATACGGAGTCGTCCGATTCCGTACGTCCCGCTGAAGTGCCGCCCGACGTACAGGACTCGGTTGCCGACTCCCCATCGGACCGTCGGCCGGCGACCTCACCGGCGGCGGATCCGCCCCACAAGCCGACGGTCCGGGTGGGGAACCCGGGCGGAGATCCGGGCGACGCGCCCGCGGTGGCCCGCATCGCGAACGCCGACACCCGACCGGCCGTCCACAAGGACACCGCCGCTGTGGCCACGCCGGACGCCCGGCAGCCCCGCTCCCGCAAACGCCCGCTGATCGCCGCCGCCCTCGTCCTCGCGGTCGGCATCCCGACGGGCCTGGGTATACGTTCCCTGACGTCCGAATCCTCCGACGATTCCAGCAACTCCGCAGGCAAGCAGGCGGAAACGGTCTACGAGATCGGCGTCGCCCACGACTCCCGGCACGTCGGCGCCCCCAGGGAAGGCGTCGAGCCGGACGAGTACGAGACCTCGGAGTTCAAGCAGTTCACCACGCAGCAACTGCGCACCGTGAAGTCCGCGTTCGCCGAGACGCTCGGCACCAAGGGCGGCGGCCGCTTCCGCATCGTTCCCGTGACGGCCGACCCGGACGTCAGCTCCCGCAAGATGCTGGCGAAGCACCCGCGCATGCTCGCCGTCATCGGCGACACCTCCGGCTTCGCCTGGGTGCACGACACGGACGAGGCGTTCCTCCCCGAGATCAGCACCTGTTCGGGCGTCGCCCACGCCGACGGCGCGTTCGCCATCCCCGCGGATGACGCGCGGCAGGGCACGGCGATGGCCCGCTACCTCCTGTCGCAGACGAAGGCCCGCCGAGTGCTGGTGGCGGAGGACAAACTCTGGGCGAACCGCGAGGACGGCATCGGCACGGCGCTGCGCAGGGGCGGCATCACCACCGAGGCACTGGACATCGGCTCCGGCGACGTGAAGCCGCCCCAGATCCCTGCCCTGGCCACCAAGGCACGGGCGGAGGCGGTGGTGGTACCCGCCAACTCGGACGCCGGAATGTGGACCAAGCGCCTCAGGGCCGACGGCTTCAAGGGCCCCGTGCTCACCCAGAGCAGCGTGGAGGGCGTCTGCCAGGACTCCGAGAAGCGGACGAGCACCGAAGCCACCGAGAAGAACATCCCCGCAGGCGTCCTGCGCACCCGCAACTACACCGGCGAACCCGACCAGAACCTCCCCGCGCAGGGCAACCAGGAGCTGTACGACGGCGCGATGGCCCTGGCCACGGCCCTCGGCAAACTCCCCGCCGACGACTCGGCGACCTCGCTGCGACACACCCTGGACCGCGAGATCCAGCGGGTCTCGGTCAACGGCGTACTCGACGAGGTGTCCTTCGAGAAGCGCCGTTCGGCACGGGGCCGCCCCGTGTGGATCGACCGCCGGGACGACGGCACTTGGAAGGAAATCGGCAAGGTGGACGACAAGTACGAGCGCATGGGTCAGTAGCCCGGGAGCGGACACCAACCACCGCCCGACGCCCTAACCCGGCTCTCCCCCCAACTCCCCACCCCGCTCCCCGAGAACACCCCGCGCCCCCACGGCCGCACGGCCGCACGAATCCGCGCGGCCACGTCGGCGGCCTCCTCCGGCGACACGGCAAGGACCCCGTTCTCGGTCATCAGGGAGTGGAACTGCTGCTCGCGGTAAGGGACTTCGGGCGGCAGGGCCGCGATGTGCCAGTGCAGATGGCTGTTCCCCTGCTGGCTTCGGCGCGACGAGGACCTTCCCGGGGAGGGTGGGCCACCGGTCGAGGAAGGCGACATGTGCCTCGTCCTCGAAGACGATCTCGTGTGGGTAGTCCGGATGCCCGCCGAGAAGCGCACAGACGAAGCACGGCCCGCTCCGCGAACGCTCCCTATAGGCCTCGAGATCCATGTCGTCACCCTGAGGCAGGGCCAGTTCGCGTCGCGGTGACGGCCACCGTCGCGTACTCCATCGTGAATCCGCCGCCCATCGCATCGATGGCGGACCCGACGCCCTCGAGGACCTGCGCCAGCTTGTCCGGCGGGAGCTGGGTGAGGTTGCCGTGGGTGGGCAGCTGGTCCAGCCATGCGTCCCGGCCATAGGACTGATCCCAGTCGAATCGCCACTGCTCCGGGGCGCTGAACCCGCCCGCTGCTCGCATCCCGTCGGCGGCTTTGGTGAACATGGCCTGATACACGTCCAGGGCTCGCTTCGGCAGCGCGTCGACGTTGAACGGGGATTCCGGCATCACCCGCCGGTAGACCGCCGCCTGGGCTTGGGCCAGTTCGGGCGGAAGCTGGAACACGTGCCAGAACGCCGCAAGGCGGCCGCCGGGCCGCAGCACCCGCGCGGCCATGACCGCTCCCGCGACGGGGTCGATCCAGTGCCAGGCCTGTCCCGCGACAACGGCATCGAATTCCCGCCCGGCGGGATCCCACTCCTCGAACGTCGCCACCTCCACCTCCACCCCGAACTGCCGCGCCAGTTCGGCCATCCGCGGGTCGGGCTCGACTCCAAGGACCCGGCAGCCGGCGCCCTGGAACTGCCGGGCGGCGATGCCGGTACCGGAGCCGACATCGAGAACTTCAGGTCCCCCGGCGGCGATCCGGTCCACGAGACCCTGGGGATACCGGGGCCGGGCCCGGTCGTACCGCTCGGCGTCAGAACCGAACGACTCGGCCACCTGCCGATAGTGATGTGGCTTGAGGGCAGAGGGAGTTGAGCCCTCCGAAGGTATAGTGGGCATGCGCCCACTATGGTGGGCACGTGCCCACTCGTCAACGGAGGGGCGGGCCCGCCCACCCTCGAAGTGGAGACACACGGTGCCAACAGGGGTAGCCATCCGCGACGCCCGCGAGCAACTCTTCGACGCGGCGGAACGCATCCTGCTCCGCGACGGCCCGAGCGCACTGACCAGCAGGGCGGTCACGACGGAGGCAGGCTGCGCAAAAGGCGTCCTGCACCGCCACTTCACGGACTTCGACGCGTTCCTGGCAGAACTGATCCTGGACCGCATCGCAGCTGTCGAACGTCAGTCGGCCACCCTGCACGAGACCGCCGGAACCGGCACGGTGACGACCAACCTCACCACCGCCCTGACGACCCTCTTCAGCTCGGTGGCCGTGTCGATCGTCGCCCTGATCACCTTCCGGGACGACCTCCGAACCCGCCTTCGCGAGACGAGACCAACCCCCGGCATCCCCCTCCTGACAGAGGCCACGGCCATGCTCACCACCTACCTGACCGCCGAACGCGACCTGGGCCGCATCACCCCCGACGCGGACATCACCACCCTCGCCCCCACCCTGATCGGCGCCGCTCACCTCCTCTTCGCCGACCGATCCGGCACCCCACCGGAGGCGACGGCAGTCCAGAGAACCGTGACCACGGTGCTGGCAGGCGCCGCACGGATTCCGGACCGCCCCTAGGCTCGGCCGACATGCACACGGAACACGACCACATCCGGGCCTGCCTGACCGACCGTCAGCACTGGATCCTCGGGGCCCGACACCTCCGGCCGCTTCAACACCCTCCTGTCCGACTTCCCCTGGACGACGAGCCGGGTGCTCCTCGGCCCCGGGCCCGAGGTACTTCTGCGGTGCCGATCTGGTGAACGGCGCCCCGCGTCCGGTATTCGGTGACTTCGCGGAGTGCGACGGCCGCGATGTCGTCACGGCGTACGGAGCTCGCGGGCAGAGTCCGACCCCGTAGCCTCCCACCAGATCCGCAACCTCACGTGAATCCCCGCCTCCGGTCTGTGCCCCATCGCGAAGGGGCGTCATCGTCGAGGAGATCCAGGCCATCAACCGTCAGGCACTCTGACACGACCGCACCACATCCGATAACTTCGCTCTTGCGTACGGATATTGAGGTTGCGCGAGTGGTAGGGGTAGACACATGGGGGGCCATAGGCCGCGGGATTGGCACGTCCTGGACTTGGACAAGGATCCGACTCCGGGTGATCCGGACCGGGTTCGCAGTCTCGCCAAGAACTTGCACGACTTCTCCGACGATGTGGGCAGGGTCCTTCGCGACATCAAGGGGATGGCGGGCGAGGACGCGATCCTGAAGTGGGCGGGCAAGACGGCTGACGCGTTCACCGAGCAGTTCGAGGATGCTCCCGCCAAGCTGAAGAAGCTCAAGAAGAGCTACGAGATGGCGGGCGATGCGCTGTCGGCGTACTGGCCAGATCTGGAGCGCGCCCAGACCCTCGCCGACAAGGCGCTGGTCAAGGGCCGTGAGGCGCAGGCCGACTTGAGCAGTGCCAAGTCGAAGCTGACGTCGGCGAACTCCTGGGTGGAGCGGGCGGGCAAGGAAGCCGACAAGTACAAGGACGACGACGGCGGTTCCAAGGGCAAGGATGTGCCCAAGCCGGATCCGGACAAGGTCAAGGCCGCCACCCGCAACGCCGCCTCCGCGGAGAAGGCGCAGAGCTCCGCCCAGGGTGATGTCACCTCCGCGCAGAGTGCGCTGGACGCGGCGAAGAAGATGGCCGAGGACGCGCGCAAGATGCGCCAGGAGGCCGCCGGTACCGCCAAGCGGAAGATCGACGAAGCGTCCGACGCGGGCATTCAGAACCGCAAGTGGTGGGAGGAGATCGGCGACTGGGTCTCCGACAACTGGGACACCATCATCGCCGTCTGCAAGGTCGTCGTCGCCGTCGTGGGCGTCATCGCGATGATCGTGGGCGGGCCGATCCTGGCCGCCATCGTGATCGTGGCCGGAGCGATCGTCCTCGCCGACACCTTGAGTAAATACGCAAAGGGCCAAGCCACCCTCATGGACGTCGCGTTCGCGGCGCTGGACTGCGTACCTGGCATGAAGGGCATCACCACCGCCGCCAAACTCGGCAAGGGCCTGAAGGGGCTCAAGGGCGGCCTCAAGGGCCTGAAGAGCGCCCGCAGCATGCTCGGCCGGGGCAAGGACGCGTTCGGGCGCAGCGCCAAGGCGGTCTGGAAGAAGCTGACCGACCCGGTCGACCTTGCCACCGGGCAGATGTTCCTGCCACAGACCGACATCGAACTGCCCGGCACCCTCCCCCTGGTCTTCCGTCGCCGCCTCGCCTCCGACTACCGCAGCGGCTGGTGGTTCGGGCCCACCTGGTCCTCCACCATCGACCAGCGCCTCGAAGTCGACGAAGAAGGCGTCGTCTTCGTGTCCGAGGACGGGCTGCTACTGGCCTACCCCCATGCCGATGGGCCCGGGACGGCGATGCTGCCGGAGGTCGGCCCCCGCTGGCCCCTCGTCCGTCTGGACCACGGCGGCTATCGAATCGACGACCCGGTCACGGGGCAGAGCCGCTATTTTGCCTTGCCGGCCGAGGGCCTGGCACCGTTGGAGCGCATAGCCGACCGCAACGGCAACACCATCGACTTCGACTACGACAGCGATGGCACGCCGTACGCGATCCGGCACTCCGGCGGCTACCATCTCAAGCTCGTGGTCGAGGAGGAGCAGGTCACGGATCTGATCCTGGCAGGAGGGGCCGAAGACGGCTCAGACGTCACGATCAAGCAATACGGATACAGCAACGGGAACCTCACAGAGGTCATCAACTCCTCCGGTCTGCCCCTGAAGTTCACGTATGACGAGCGGCTGCGCGCCACCTCCTGGACGGACACCAATCACAGCCGCTACGACTACACGTACGACGACCAGGACCGCTGTACAGCCGAAGGCGGCGAGGCCGGGCACATCGCCCTCACCCTCGCCTACGACGGCACCGATCCCGACTGGCCCGGTTGCCGGGTCACCACCCTCACCACCGCCGAGGGCGCCGTCACCCGGTTCGTCATCAACGAGCGATGCCAGGTCGTCGCCGAGATCGACGCACGAGGCGGGATCACCCGGACCAGTTACGACTCAAACCATCACGTCGTGTCTTCGACCAACCAGCTCGGACACACCACAACATTCGTAAACAATGCCCTCGGCCAGCCCACGCAGGTGACTCGGCCGGATGGCACAGTGCTGCGCTTCGCTTACGACGGCCTGGGCGCTCCCACCCTTGTCAGGCTGCCCGACGGTGCTGAATGGCACCGGGAGTACGACGAGCGGGGCAACTGCACATCCGTCACCGATCCAACTGGAGAGAGCACACGCTCCACGTACGACACCCTGGGACACCTCACCGAGGTCACCGACGCGTTGGGCCATACGAGGACAGTCCGCTGCAATGCTGCCGGCCTCCCCATCGAACTGACCGACCCATTGGGAAACCAGCGCTCCTACGCGTACGACCCGCTCGGCCGCGTGAGCTCAATGAGCGACCAGCTGGGAGCGGTGACTCATCTCTGGTGGACGACCGAAGGTCAGATCGCTCGCGTACTCAGGCCGGATGGTTCACAACTGGCCTGGACCTACGACGGCGAAGGAAACTGCATTCGCCACATGGACGCAAATGGCGGTGTAACCACCTTCGAATACACCCACTTCGATCTCCTGAGCGCACGAACCGACCCGGATGGCTCACGCTACGAGTTCGCATACGACTCATCCCTCCGGCTGACGGAAGTCACCAACCCATTGGGATTGACCTGGGCGTACCGCTACGACGCCGCAGGGCGTCTGACATCGGAGTCGGATTTCGACGGACGTACTCTGACGTACACCCATGACGCGGCTCATCGCCTGACCTCACGTACGAACGCCCTCGATCAGACTGTGCGATTCGAGCGAGACCAACTCGGCCAGACCATCCGCAAAGACGCTGAAGGACACGTCACTACCTACGAGTGGGATACCGCCGGCCAGCTCATACAGGCCATCAGCCCAGAGGCAGTACTCACTCTCACCCGCGACCACAAGGGCCTCATCACATCCGAAGCAGTCAACGGTCGGACCAACAGATATGCCTATGACGCTCTGGGCCGCCGCAAAAGCCGTACCACTCCGTGCGGCGCCGCCACTACCTGGACCTACGACGCTGCGGGCCGCCTGAGTGAACTGACGGCGGCAGGCCGCACGATCTCCTTCGAGCTCGACACGGCTGGTAGGGAACTGAGCCGCCGCATTGGCCACGAACTCACGCTGGAGCATGAATTCGATGAAGTGGGTCGCCTCACCAGTCAGACGGTGAAGGGAACGGGCAGGCCTGTCCAACATCGCGCATACGCGTACCGAGCCGACGGCCATCTCCTGGAAGTCACAGACCAGTTGGACGGATCCCGCAACTACGACCTGGATGCGGCCGGCCGCGTCACGACGGTCCATGCTCACGACTGGAACGAGACCTACGCCTACGACAGTGCGGGAAACCAGACCAGTGCCGGCTGGCCACCGCTCCATCCAGGTCATGAGAGCACAGGCTCACGTAGCTATGCGGGCACACGGATCACTCGCGCGGGCAACACCCGATACGAACACGACGCCCAGGGGCGCACCGTCCTGCGCCGGAAGACCCGGATTTCACACAAACCAGACACCTGGCACTACTACTGGGATGCCGAAGACCGACTGGCCTCGGCGAGAACACCAGACGGCACCCTCTGGCGCTATCAGTACGACCCTCTTGGCCGCCGCATCGCCAAGCAACGTCTCGCTCCGGATGGCGAATCAGTGGTGGAGCAAGTGGACTTCACATGGGACGGCTCGACACTCTGCGAGCAGACCACCAGCGGAGCCGACCTGCCGAACCCAGTAACTTTGACCTGGGACCACCAAGGTCTGCACCCCATATCCCAGTCCGAGCGCATCACCGCACCTGACGCGTCTCAGGATGAGATCGACACCCGATTCTTCGCCATCGTCACCGACCTCGTCGGCACTCCGAGCGAACTCGTCAGCGAGTCGGGCGACATAGCCTGGCGTACCCGCACAACCCTCTGGGGTACCACCACCTGGAACGCCTCAGCCTCCGCGTACACCCCGCTCCGCTTCCCTGGCCAGTACTTCGACCCGGAGACCGGACTCCACTACAACTACTTCCGCCACTACGACCCGGAGATATCACGCTACGCCAGCCCTGATCCCCTCGGTCTCGCACCGGCGCCCAACCCCAACGCATACGTCAAGAATCCGCACACACAATCCGACCCGCTCGGGCTCTCGCCATACCCCAATGAGCATCTGGGTAACCTGCCTATTCACTCTCGCTACGATAGGTTCTACGTTAGGGCTGGCGAGCTGGTCGACAATAGAATAGCCAGCCATCCGTTGACGGATGCCCAGATGCTCGGAGGCGATGTAGTTGGGCACGGAGGAGTCAGAAATCTCCCCAACGAGGATCTGACGAGATTTGGAGGACCTCAGGGGAATGACCCCATCAGCGGCTATCGCGACTGGGCACCGGGCGACTCACCCCAGTTCCCTGGATCGCAGGTCCATATCACTGGAGGCCATCACAGGACCGCAGAGGTCGTTCGTCGAATTCAGGCCGGCGAAATGGATCCGGATATCCTTATTGAATTTGCACTACGGGAGTGAAAATCGTGACCCCAGTTCTACTCGACGGACCGCTCCCTTTGATCGCTGACGTCATCATAGAAAGCCACCAGGGATCAGATCACGTATGGGTATGCGTGAGACCCGGGGACCGGGCGACAGGAAAGGGATGGCTGGGCTGCTGGAGCAGTAAGGAAGCGCAGCCGGGAGAAGCGGATGTCAGGATGTTCCTGGCCGCCTTGAACGGATTCATCGTCGACAAGGTCACCATGGGACCGGTCGGCCCCGGGCTAACCGACCACTACTTCCACGAGGGATGGAACACATGGGGCCCTGGCACCCCGGGGCCGCTGAGCCGTTCAGTGGCAGCACTGCCGTCAGGCGACGAGACGCCATGCAGAATCGAGGACTTTCGGATCGGCGAAGGAGAATAGAATCCAGAATGGCCACATATGAGTACGTAGGCCCTCCCGAAATAAAGGAGAGCATCCAGAATGGAACGGGGTTCCGGGTTCAGTCGGCAGGGGACCTGGAGAAGTTCTTGTCGTCCCGTGACCGTGACGAACTGGATCAACCATTCACCTTCATCGTTGACATGTCTGGGATCTTGCGACTCGCCGCCCGTCGATCCGAACATGTGGCATGCGCCGGCGGCGGAACGGTACTTGCCGCCGGAGAGATCGAATTCTCCCGCCAGGCCGACCGATGGATGGCAGTCTCCGTCAGCAATCAGTCGACGGGCTACTGCCCGGATGTCGAGTCGTGGACGGCGGTCGAGAGCGCACTCGACCATGCAGGCATTCAGCACGGATCCGGCTACTCTCACCCCATCACATTTCGCCGCTGCCCGCGCCCGTCATGCCGTGAATGGAATTCGGTAAAGGATTCGTACTTTTTCTGCGTATTCTGCGACAGCCCCCTTTCGGTGACGAGTCGCGAATTTTAATCGCTTCAGAGCTCGCTCATGCCGAATGCGCTCGCGCCGTGAGCACACCGTCCGCGCCATACACAAAGCGCCCCCGCCGGAGCGGTCCACCGCCCACGAGGAGGTGTCACCCCCGCTCGAAGAGTCCGAGGGGCGAGACGGATGTAAACCCCACGAAACCCCCGTAGCTTCCTACCAATCCGCAACCTCGTGTGAACGCACCGTAGTCACCACCCCCGCGCGCACCTACCGTGTGCCCGTGCAACCGAGCCAGCCCAACCAGCCCACGCCCCCGTTCAACTTCCCCGCCGCCCGTCGCCTCCGCGAGGCGTTGGGGATGGCGCACGGGCATGTCGCCTACGGGATGCGGGCGAGCTACGGGCTCGCGTACATCACGCCCGAGACCATCGCCGCCTGGGAGCGCGGGCTCGCCGCGCCCACCTCCGCCGAGCTCACCGCGCTCGCGGGCACCCTGTGGTGCTCGCCCGGTGAACTCATGGGCGCCGCGACGACCCTGCGGGAGCACCGGATGGCCCGCGGGCTCGCCCCGGAGGACGTCGCTCGGGGGTCCGGCGTCGAGATCCAGGCGTATCTGCGCATGGAGGAGACCAACACCTGGCGCGGCAACGACCGGCAGTCCGCCGCCCTCGCCGAAGTGCTGCAGCTGCCGCTGCAGGATTTCATCACCGTCACCGGGCGCGCCGACGAGCTCGCCGAGCTGCTGCGCAGCGCCGTGACCAGCCGCTGGCAGGGGCTCGTGCGGCCGGTGAGCAAGATGCTGCCCGTGCAGAAGCGGCACCTGGAGGATGTGCTGCAGCAGCTGCACACCGACTATCAGGCGCGGATGGTACGGACGCTGAGCTGGGGCGGCGGGACGGGCGCGGACGCGTCAGGGAGCGCCGGCCGCGACTACCTGGACCGGATCCTCGAGCACTTCTGGGCCCTGATGCGCGGCACGGGGACCGCCGGGCGCTGACGCACCCTCCCGCCCTGATGCGCGGCACGGGGACCCCCGCGCGCTGACGCACCCTCCCGCCCAGATGCGCGCCACGGGGACCCCCGCGCGCTGGCACCCGGCAACCAGCCCCCCAGCTAGAAGACCGACTCCGCCTCGTCCATCCGGTCCTTCGGCACGGTCTTCAGCTCGGTCACCGCGTCCGCGAGCGGCACCATCACGATGTCCGTGCCCCGCAGCGCCGTCATCCGGCCGTAGTCCTCGCGGTGCGCCGCCTCCACCGCGTGCCAGCCGAAGCGGGTCGCGAGGACGCGGTCGTACGCCGTCGGGGTGCCGCCGCGCTGCACATGGCCGAGGATGACCGGCTTGGCCTCCTTGCCGAGGCGGGTCTCCAGCTCGTACGCCAGTGCCGTACCGATGCCCTGGAAGCGCTCGTGGCCGAACTGGTCGATCGCGCCCTTGGTGTAGTCCATGGTGCCTTCGGCGGGGTGCGCGCCCTCGGCCACGCAGATCACCGCGAACTTCTTGCCGCGCGCGAACCGCTCCTCGACCAGCTTGACCAGGTCGGCGGGGTCGAAGGGGCGCTCGGGCAGGCAGATGCCGTGGGCGCCGCCCGCCATGCCGGACTCGAGAGCGATCCAGCCCGCGTGGCGGCCCATGACCTCCACCACCATCACGCGCTGGTGGGACTCGGCCGTCGTCTTGAGGCGGTCCATCGCCTCCGTCGCGACGCCCACCGCCGTGTCGAAGCCGAAGGTGCGGTCCGTCGACGAGATGTCGTTGTCGATTGTTTTCGGGACGCCCACCACCGGCAGGCCCGCGTCCGACAGCATCTTCGCGGCCGTGAGGGTGCCTTCGCCGCCGATGGGGATCAGTACGTCGAAGCCGATCTCCTTGGCGAGCGCGGGCGCGTCCTCGCAGGCCGCGCGGAAGCGGGCGCGCTCCAGGCGGGACGAGCCGAGGATCGTTCCGCCACGGGCGAGGATGCCGCTGACCTCATTGAGACCGAGGCTGCGGTAGCGGCCGTCGAGCAGGCCCGCGTATCCGTCCTCGAAGCCGATGACCTCGTCGCCGAAGTGCGTCACGGCTCGGTGCACGACCGACCGGATCACTGCGTTGAGGCCGGGGCAGTCGCCACCTGCGGTGAGAATTCCGATGCGCATCGTGCTGTGTCTCCTGCTCCCTGTTGATACTTGTGAGCCGGTCCGATTGTTCCACGGCCGAGAAGCGGTCGCCGCTCGCGGCTGCCCCGCCGAATCCTGGGGAGGAGGGCCTTGGACCCGCCCGGCAGGGCCGTTCGTCCGGCGGGCGACCTAGCCAGCCACGGAGGTATTGTCAAGGGGGCACGGCAACCTTATCGGGTCATTTGTGCAGCCTTGCCCGGTCTTGCCGGGACGGGTACCCAGACCGCAGCGAAGAAGGAGAGAGCACGCGTGACGCGCAGCGTGTACGTGACCGGGATCGACCGGGGCGACGGCCGCCAGGTCATCGAGCTGGGAGTCATGGAGCTCCTGACCCGTCAGGTCGACCGGGTGGGGGTCTTCCGGCCTCTCGTCCATGACGGGCCCGATCGTCTGTTTGATCTCCTCCGCGCCCGCTACCGGCTCGCGCAGGACGCGGCCTCCGGGTACGGCATGGACTACCACGAGGCCTCCGCGATCCAGGCCGAGCAGGGCACCGACGAGCTGGTCTCCCAGCTCGTCGACCGTTTTCACCGGGTGGCCAGGGACTACGAGGTCGTCCTCGTCCTGGGAACCGACTTCGCCGCCACCCAGCTCCCCGACGAGCTCGCGCTCAACGCCCGTCTCGCCAACGAGTTCGGCGCCGCGGTCATCACCGTCGTCGGCGGCAAGAACCAGACCGCCGAATCGGTGCGCGCCGAGACGCGCAACGCCTATCGCGCGTACGAGTCGCTCGGCTGCGACGTCCTGGCGATGGTCACCAACCGCGTCGCCCCCGCCGACCGCGACGAGATCGACGAACGGCTCGCGGCCAGCCTGCCCGTGCCCAGTTACGTCCTGCCCGACGAGCCGGCGCTCGCCGCCCCCACGGTCGCCCAGATCACCCACGCGCTCGGCGGCCGGGTCGTCCTCGGCGACGACGCGGGCCTGGCCCGTGACGCGCTCGACTTCGTCTTCGGCGGCGCCATGCTGCCGAACTTCCTGAACGCCCTGACCCCGGGCTGCCTCGTGGTCACCCCCGGCGACCGCGCCGACCTCGTCGTCGGCTCGCTCGCCGCACACAGCGCCGGTACGCCGCCCATAGCGGGCGTCGTGCTGACCCTCAACGAGCAGCCGGGCGAGGAGATCCTCAAGCTCGCCGACCGGCTCGCGCCCGGTACCGCGGTCATCGCCGTCTCCGGCGGCTCCTTCCCCACTGCGGCCGAACTCTTCGCCCTGGAAGGGAAGTTGAACGCCGCCACGCCCCGCAAGGCGGAGACGGCCCTCGGCCTCTTCGAGCGGTACGTGGACACCGGCGGCCTCCTCAAGCGCGTATCGGCGCCCAGCAGCGACCGCGTCACGCCGATGATGTTCGAGCACAAGCTGCTCGAGACGGCCCGCTCGGACAGGCGCCGCGTCGTGCTGCCCGAAGGCACCGAGGAGCGTGTCCTGCGCGCCGCCGACGTGCTCCTTCGCCGCGGCGTCTGCGACCTGACCCTCCTCGGCCCGGTCGAGCAGATCCGCAAGAAGGCCGCGGACCTCGGCGTCGACCTCTCCGCCGCGCAGCTCATCGACCCGCAGACCTCCGAGCTGCGCGACGCCTTCGCCACCAAGTACGCCGAGCTGCGCGCCCACAAGGGCGTCACGGTGGAGCTCGCGTACGACGTCGTCGCGGACGTGAACTACTTCGGCACGCTGATGGTGCAGGAGGGGTTCGCCGACGGCATGGTTTCGGGTTCTGTTCACTCCACGGCCGCCACCATCCGGCCCGCCTTCGAGATCATCAAGACCAAGCCCGATGCCTCGATCGTCTCGTCGGTCTTCTTCATGTGCCTTGCCGACAAGGTTCTTGTGTACGGCGACTGCGCGGTGAACCCGGATCCGGACGCCGAGCAGCTCGCCGACATCGCCGTCCAGGCGGCCGCCACCGCCGAGCAGTTCGGCGTGGAGCCGCGGATCGCGATGCTCTCGTACTCGACGGGCACGTCGGGTTCGGGCGCGGACGTCGACAAGGTGCGCGAGGCGACCGAGCTGGTGCGCGCGACCCGCAGCGATCTGAAGATCGAGGGGCCGATCCAGTACGACGCCGCCGTCGAGCCCTCGGTCGCGGCGACGAAGCTGCCGGACTCCGAGGTCGCGGGCCAGGCCAGCGTGCTGATCTTCCCTGACCTCAACACCGGCAACAACACCTACAAGGCGGTCCAGCGCTCGGCCGGCGCGATCGCCGTCGGCCCGGTCCTTCAGGGTCTGCGCAAGCCGGTCAACGACCTGTCCCGCGGCGCCCTCGTCCAGGACATCGTCAACACCGTCGCCATCACCGCGATCCAGGCCCAGGGCCCGGCCACCACCGCCATATGACGTCTATAGAAAGCGCCGCACCCGTGAAAGCCACCCGCGTCCTCGTCCTCAACTCCGGTTCCTCGTCGGTGAAGTACCAGCTGCTCGACATGCGCGACAGCTCGCGTCTCGCCGTCGGCCTGGTCGAGCGCATCGGCGAGGAGACCTCGCGGATCAAGCACACCCCGCTGACCGACGGCGCCGATGAGCGGGAGCGCGAGGAGCCGATCGCCGACCACGAGGCGGCCCTGAAGGCGGTCTCCGCCGAGCTGGCCGCCGACGGGCTCGGCCTGGACTCCCCCGAACTGGCCGCGATCGGCCACCGCGTGGTGCACGGCGGCCTGAAGTTCAGCGCGCCCACCGTCATCACGGACGAGGTGCTCGCGGAGATCCAGCGGCTCGTCCCGGTGGCGCCGCTGCACAACCCGGCCAACATCACCGGCATCCGCACCGCCCAGGCGCTGCGCCCCGACCTCCCCCAGGTCGCCGTCTTCGACACGGCGTTCCACACGACGATGCCGGAGTCGGCGGCCCGCTACGCGATCGACGTGGCCACCGCCGACGAGCACCGCGTGCGGCGCTACGGCTTCCACGGGACCTCGCACGCGTACGTGTCGCGCGAGACCGCCAAGCTCCTTGGCAAGGCACCCGAGGACGTGAACGTCATCGTGCTGCACCTGGGCAACGGCGCCTCCGCGAGCGCCGTCCGCGGCGGCAAGTGCGTCGATACGTCGATGGGGCTCACGCCGCTCGAGGGGCTCGTGATGGGGACCCGCTCCGGTGACGTGGACCCGGCGGTCGTCTTCCATCTGGCCCGGGTCGGCGGGATGTCGATCGACGAGGTCGACGCCCTGCTCAACAAGAAGAGCGGTCTGATCGGGCTCTGCGGCGACAACGACATGCGGGTCATCCGGCGCCGCATCGACGAGGGCGACGCGGCGGCCGCGCTCGCCTTCGACATCTACATCCACCGTCTGAAGAAGTACATCGGCGCGTACTACGCGGTGCTCGGCCGGGTGGACGCCGTCGCGTTCACGGCGGGGGTCGGCGAGAACGCGGCTCCCGTGCGGGAGGCTGCCGTCGCGGGCCTGGAGGAGCTGGGGCTCGCGGTCGACGGGGAGCTGAACTCCGTACGTTCCGACGAGGCCCGGCTGATCTCGCCGGGGTACTCGCGGGTCGCCGTCGCCGTTGTCCCGACCGACGAGGAGCTGGAGATCGCGCAGCAGACCTACGCACTGGTCGGGAATCGGCCATGACCGCAACGCCTGAGCGCCCTGCCGCCCATTTGTAGATTCCACCAGACGGAATATTCCGTAGCGAAACAAACCGATAGGATCGCCCCATGCGCCGTTCCAAAATCGTCTGCACGCTGGGTCCAGCCGTCGACTCCGAAGCACAGCTCGTCTCGCTGATCGAAGCCGGCATGAACGTGGCCCGATTCAATTTCAGCCACGGCACGCACGCCGAGCACCAGGGGCGGTACGACCGCGTCCGGGCCGCCGCCGAGAAGACCGGCCGGGCGGTCGGCGTCCTCGCCGACCTGCAGGGGCCGAAGATCCGTCTGGAGACCTTCGCCGAGGGACCCGTCGAGCTGGTGCGCGGTGACGAGTTCACCATCACCACCGATGACGTGCCCGGCGACAAGTCGATCTGCGGCACCACCTACAAGGGCCTGCCGGGCGACGTCTCGCGCGGCGACCAGATCCTCATCAACGACGGCAACGTCGAGCTGAAGGTCATGGACGTCGAGGGCTCCCAGGTCAAGACCATCGTCATCGAGGGCGGTGTCATCTCCGACCACAAGGGCATCAACCTGCCCGGCGCGGCCGTGAACGTGCCCGCCCTTTCGGAGAAGGACGTCGAGGACCTCCGCTTCGCCCTGAAGATGGGCTGCGACATGGTCGCCCTGTCCTTCGTGCGCGACGCCGACGACGTCAAGGACGTCCACAAGGTGATGGACGAGGAGGGCCGCCGGGTCCCCGTCATCGCCAAGGTGGAGAAGCCGCAGGCCGTCGAGAACATGGAGGGCGTCGTCGCGGCGTTCGACGCCGTGATGGTGGCCCGTGGCGACCTGGCCGTCGAGTACCCGCTCGAGAAGGTCCCGATGGTGCAGAAGCGCCTCGTGGAGATGTGCCGCCGCAACGCCAAGCCGGTGATCGTCGCGACCCAGATGATGGAGTCGATGATCACCAACTCCCGCCCCACGCGCGCCGAGGCGTCCGATGTCGCCAACGCGATCCTGGACGGCGCGGACGCGGTCATGCTGTCCGCCGAGTCGAGCGTGGGCGCGTATCCGATCGAGACCGTGAAGACGATGTCGAAGATCGTCACCGCGGCCGAGGAGGAGCTGCTCTCCAAGGGTCTGCAGCCGCTCGTGCCCGGCAAGAAGCCGCGTACGCAGGGTGGTTCGGTCGCCCGTGCCGCCTGTGAGATCGCGGACTTCCTCGGCGGCAAGGCGCTGATCGCCTTCACGCAGTCCGGCGACACGGCCCGCCGGCTCTCCCGCTACCGCGCCGCGCAGCCGATCCTGGCGTTCACCACGGACGAGTCGACCCGCAACCAGCTCGCGCTGAGCTGGGGCGTGGACACGTACGTCGTCCCGCACGTGGACAACACCGACGCGATGGTCGAGCTGGTCGACGCCGAGCTGATCAAGCTGCAGAAGTTCAACGACGGCGACACGGTCGTCATCACCGCGGGCTCGCCCCCCGGTGTCCCCGGCACCACCAACATGGTCCGGGTGCACCACCTGGGCGGCGGCGACCGCGACTGACCCGCCCGTCCCGTACGCCACTGAGGGCGCCCCCGGGGGAGGGGGCGCCCGCAGGGGGGTTGCGGGGCCCGCACCAGTCGCGTATACACAACTGACGCAGCCGACCACAAACCAACTGTAGATCTCGGTCCACCCCCTAACATTAAAAATCGATT
>NZ_JBHYIG010000048.1:0-40260 GCF_042740015.1 Streptomyces sp. NPDC059037 | reverse complement strand
AGTACGACGATGCCCCGCCCAACGCGGGAACCGCCGGCGCGCGCACCGCCTGCGGCCACCTCTCCGTCGACCCGGACATGGTCGGCTCAGGCACCGAAACCCGGGGCCACGGCTGGCTCGCCCTCACCTCCCCGCACGCCGGCCACGGCGCCTTCCCTTCTGAGCCCTCCTCCCCCTCCGTGCGTCCTGGCCGGACCGCCAGCCCCTGATCGTCGTCCGAGCCCGTCGCAGGACGGAGGTGCACGACGGCCAGGCGCAGGCGCCGATGGGCGGTTTGGGTACTTATGGTGGCCTGGTGAGGTTCGTACCTTGGTGGGCCGTGCTCTCGTCCGGGTGCGCGCCGCTTCTGCTGGTCGGTGGCTGGTCGGTCGCCGCGGTACTGCACGGGCCCGGCTACGACCCGGTCACGGAGACCATCAGTGTCATGGCCGCCGACGGAGCTTCCGGACGGTGGGTGTTAACCGGGGTGCTGCTCGTCCTGGGGATCTGTCACATCGTCACCGCTTGGGGGCTGCGCCCGGCTGCACTTGCCGGGAGGGTCGCGCTGGGCTGCGGCGGGGTGGCCGTGATGGGGATGGGCCTGTCCCCGGTTCCGGAGAGCGGGGGTTCGCTGGTGCACGGCTGGGTCGTCGCCGTCGGCTTCGCGCTCATGGCGTTGTGGCCGGTCCTGGCGTCCGACCGTGACGCAGCCGCCCCCTGGGGACTACGGCCCGCTCTGTCACTCGCAGTGTGCCTGCTGATGGGAGCCGGCGCGGCGTGGTTCCTGATCGAACTGCATCGCCAGGGCGCCGCCGGCGTGGCCGAACGCGTCCTGACCACCGCCCAGACGGCATGGCCCTTCGTGGTGGTTGCATCCTGCAGGGCCAGGGCGCCCGTTGGACGGACGAGAGAGACGGACCGGATGACGGACCAGATGGACCAGACAGATCGGCAGTGAATCGGGCCCAGGGGGCGTCTTCCCAATCTTTGCGGGTCAGCGACGCCTGCCTGATCCGCGGTCGAGACTTAAGGAACACGCCCGCATCCGAAGCACGAGGGACACCCGCTGGAGGGGGACGCCCCTCGCCGCCGCGGCCTGAAGCACCCGGCGAAGGCGAAGAACATTTCGGCCTCCCAACCACACGAGGCGATGCCCCAGCCCTTTTCACCTCTCACCGATGGATCAGGTCCGGGGTCTTCGGGCCCCGTTCGAGGAGGGGCCGGGATCCTGGAAGCTCTCGTTCCCCTGAAGCTCTCGTTCCCCTACAAGCCGTGGCGCTCTCAGATGACCGCCGAGGGCCTTGGCACGCACGCGCTGGAGAAGACGACGAAGGAGCTGGTCCACCTTCGCCAGGAGGCCCGCAGGCGCCCGAGGAAAGCACGCGTAGCGGGACTACGGATCTCTTTCCCGCTAGAGGGAAAGAAGGCTGCACCTGTCAGCGCAGGAGGGGCCGTGGCTCCGCGCGCGGAACTCCAGTCGCGCCCGATAGCACGGTCGGTGATCCTGAGATCATCGGAACCTTCCCTCGACGGGCCGGTTGAGAACCAACGGAATCCGGAGGCCTGCCATGGACGGATGGGGCGCCAACAACTTTGGCGAGCTCGGCCACGGCACCAACAACCCCAGCAACGTTCCCGTCACCCTCGGCAGCCCGAACGCTGTGATCTCCCTCGCCGCCGGCGACTCGCACAGCCTCACCGTCTGAGCGGCGCCCCACTGTGCGGTGAAGCCCGCCTCGTCCAGGACGTGGCCGGGTTACCGGGGTGATGCATGGCCTCCAGTAGGTCCAGGCCGACGGTGTTGGGGGTGCCGGTAAGAACCGTGTCACCAGCCGCAAACGGGGTAACTGCGTCGATTCACACGGCCAGTCGGAAATCGGCTTCGGACCGACCCGGCTCCTGGGCTACGGCCTGTTGCCCCAGATCAAGCAGATCAACAAGGTCGAGCTGTACCGGCCGGACGCGAGGACGAGGACGCCTACGAGCACCTGGCCGACGCGATGACCCGCCCGATCCGCTGGGACGTCATCGAGAACAACTACGACCGGCTCATCAAGTACGCCACTGCGATCCGGGGCGGCACCGCCTCCACCGAGGCCCCTGGAGCGCGCAGCCACAGCGGGGCGCCGCGTTCTCGGGTCCTCTGCTGAGACCACCCCCGGGGAGCACCGAGAACCTGTGCCTGAGCCTCGGTCGGCGCTGTGTGGCGTTCGGCCCAATGGCCGACATCAATGAACCAGTGCGGATGTCGCGCGACGTACGTTGCCGGGACACTGCAGGAGGCGTTGATGACCGATCACCCACACATCGCCGTGTTTCACCGCACCTTGGCTGCCTTCTCGGCCGGCGACATGGATGCGCTGGCGGAGGTGTTCCATCCCGAAGTGGTTTGGCACGTCGGGGGCAGGAACCAGCTGGCAGGAGACTACCGAGGACGTGAGGACACCTTCGCGTTGTTCGGCCGGGAGTTTCAGCTGACCGGCGGAACGTACCGTCCACAGCTCCACGACGTACTCGCCGACGATGACCACGCGGTCGCTCTCCTCCATGCCAAGGCGTCACGTGAGGGCAAGGAGCTCGACTTGGACTACGCCCTCGTCCTCCACATGAGGGACGGCAGGATCACCGAGGGCTGGGTGCTCCCCACCGACTCGAGCGCGTACGACGACTTCTGGTCGTGACTGCCGCGCCGGGGCTCTCGCAGCCAGGTCCATCAAGCGCCGATCCGCTGCTACCACGTAGGCCTACCTCGCGGGGCGGCGCGATATCGCCCTGAGGGTGCGACACAACGAGCGCTGTGCGGGGACGCTCCCAAGTCCGTTGACGGTGCCGATGGCTCGAGCACGAGCACTCCCCCGATCCGAGGAGCTAGAACGAGATGGCGACGACGGACTGCAATCGAAGGTCGCTCTGGTGACCGAAGGAGCGACCGGGATCGGGCTTGCCACGGTTCGCCGGCTTCTGCCTGAGGGCTGCGCAGTCATGATCGCATCCAGGAACCGTGTCGTGGGCGACGCAGTGGTTACCGATCTCGGCACCAAGCGGGTCGCGTTCCACACGGTTGACGTCACAGACGAGCCAGCGGTCGAGTCCGCGGTCGAAGCCACGATCACGCGCTTCGGCCGCCTGGACTATCTGTTCAACAATGCCGGCGCCGAGGGAACCGTCGGACCGATGGCCGCTTGGTCCAATGACGATGTCGAAGCGGTCCTGAACGTGAATGTCAAGGGCGCGTTCTTCTGTATGAAGCACGCCGCGCCACGGATGGAACCTGGGTCGGTGATCGTGAACAACAGCTCCTTCCTCGGGACCATTCCCATGCCGCTCGCCAGCCCGTACGCGGCCAGCAAAGCAGCCTTGCTGAGCTTGACCCGCTCAGCTGCCGGCGAGCTCGCGGAGCAGGGGATCTCGGTCTTCGCGATCTGTCCCGCAGTTGTCGACACTCCCTTGATCGACCAGGTATCGGAGCCGGCGACGGTGCCGAAGTCAGCCCTCGCAGAGATGGTCTGTCCCAGCCACCAAGTAACGTCCCCCGACCGGGTCGCCGATGTCGTGACCAGACTGCTGAAATCACCCACCTCCTTCGAGACCGGATCGGCACTGCGGATCGATCCGAACGAGGTCGAGCGCATCGGGGCCTGACTCACAGGCTGCAGCTACGGTCGCTGTGAGGTGAATTGAGCCAGGCGCCGACGCAGTTCCAGGTTCTCGCCCTGCGCGACTTCCAGGGCCTTCCCGAGCTGGGCGACCTCTTCCCGGTGGCCCAGCTGTTGCTGCGGAAGGCGTGCGCTGAGGGCTCGGACCGCTGCTGACGTCGACGCTGATCAACTCACATCGCGACCGGGCACAGGCGCCCGGCCTCGCTTTGCGCGATGCCGCTCAATGTCGGCAGGCAGCTTCTCGTGCCCGTAGAGGACATCGGTGCTCACCGCCGCTTCACGGGCAACGGCCGTGAAACTGATGGACCTTGGGCCACTCGGGCACGTTCCGCGGCGTCCTCACTGCGGGTGGCTTTGTTCACGGAAAGTGACAGCACTTGCTCGCGACTTCGGGAGGCAGCAGCGCCGCTACCCAGAATCGAACGGTCACGGCGCCGGCGGGCAGTCATGGTGATCGTCCCAGCGGGCTAGCGCCAGCCGGTCGCCCTACTGCCGTACAGGAACCGGATCAGCCGGCATCAGCGGCTCGATCCGGTCCCCTACTGCATCAGTTCGCGGGACCGCCGACGCAGTTGGTGAAGTGAGTTCCGTCGTCGTTGGTTCCCATAGACGCATTCTGGTAGCAGAGTTTCCCGAGGTTATTGATCACTTGGCCAGCGTCAGCGATGAAGGATCCGAGGTCACCGCCGACAGGCCGGGGGCCGTCAGCATGGGCAGGAGTCGCCAGAGCAAAGGCAGCCAAGGCGAGCGTGGCAGTCGTGATGATCTTTCGCATACCTACTGCAACGATCATGCCGATCAGACGGCACGAGCAACGGCAAACATGTCCTCCATGCGCCGTAATCAGCAGGCGCCAATAGGCAGCAGTGGGGAGCCGCGATGAGAGACAAGCGTGGTGAAGCGTCCGTGGGGACTCTTTGCTCGGCGTCGGGTTCGTCCATGGGGACACGGTGCAGCCCTGCCCCGTGTGTGCCCCGGTCCGCCGCGACCGGGCACACAGAACCGAGAACAACCGCCACGGACACGCTGTTTCGGGCCGAGGCGACCTGACGGACCCTCAGTGGGAGCGGCCCCGGCCGCTCCTGTCGGTGAGTCACGGGCGTTGCGGCAGATGGAGAGATCACCGACAGGTGATCAACGGGATGCTCTACCCGATCAGGACGGGTGTGCAGCGGCGTGACCTGCCGGAGCGCTACGGGCCGTGGAAGACGGTGCTGAGCGGCATCGCCGCTGGTCCGCAGACGGCACCTGAGAACTCGCCCAGCCGGAGGTGGCCGAGCCCCTGTCACCGCCCTGTGGCGGGCTGGAGCCGCCCACCCGGCCCTGCTTCCGCGAACGCTGCTGGCCCCTGCCCGCCCTGATCGACATGGACACTCGGTTCCAGGAGGTCACCTGGAACAGGCCGGCGGACGCGGCTGGTGGGACGGCGTGCTGCCGCTGCGGACGCTGCTGGTCGAACAGCCCGAAGAAGCCGATGAGTCGACCGGCTACTGGATGAGCAACCGTCCCGCCGACACGCCGGTCGCCGCCCAGGCCTTCCTCCTTCCCCACCCTTCGGGGACTCGACCCAAAAGCCCTGACCGCACACAGCCTGGCCCTCTACCAGGTCCTCGACCTTCTGCAGGACCTCCCGCGGTGCTCGACCGGCACTTGCACCACCTGCGGCCAACCCCTCAAAGCCAGCCGAGGCAGAACCTAACGAAGCACTACTAGGCCAGACAGGCGATCAGTTCTTCCCGGCTGGTCACGCTGGTCTTGCGGTAGATCGCCTTGAAGTGGTCGTTGACCGTGTGCGGCGACAGGGCGAGGCGGCGGGCGATCTGTTTGACGGCCTGGCCTTCGAGGGCCTGCTCAATGACCGTGCGCTCGCGGACCGAGATGCCGTACCACTGGGCAAGCGCGGGCAACAGGTCTGCGGCCTGGGCGGGTTGGAGGGTCACCACCACCGCGCCGGGCGCCGCCCCTTCGAGAGGCTGCGCCTGGAGGGAGAGCCAGCCCGCGGCGGTGGGGGCACGGGTGAGCGCCGGTGCGGCCGTGCGCCGCGCGGTGTAGGCGATGTGCCAGACGAAACCGAACGTCTCCTTGTCGCCGGCGGGGCGCGTGGGGTAGACGCCGGGCAGCACCGCGCGCAGGGCGTCGAACCCCGCCGAAGTGGCCCCGGCGATCTGGTCGTCGCCGTCGATGACCGCGACGATGGGCGGAAACGAGGCGATCTTGGGCCGTAGCGGCTTGCTCGTCACATACCGCTTCACGGCCTGCGCAAGCGGCTGGGCCAGCTCCGCGGCGCGTGCGGCCTCGGCCGGCGAGAACGGCCTCGATCCCCGCTCGCGCAGCAGGACCAACGCACCCCAGGCGACGCCGCGTTGGGTGAGCGCGATACACAGTTCGCTGCCGTAGCTCTCGGCGGCCATGAGGCGGTGCAGCCTTCGCGCCTGCGGGTGCTCGTCATGAGCTCCGGCCCCCAGCACGAGGGCCGGGCAGCTGCCGTGGATGAGCTCCGCGACGGGGCTGCGGGTCCTGCCGAGGGCGTTCTCGAAGTCCATGCGGCGTCGCGCGCGCACGTCGTAGTCGTTCTCGCAGGCGAGGAAGCACCGCTCGCCGGTGATGGGGTCGTAGCCGGTGAGCAGATACCCGTCGTGCGGCATCACTCGGCTCAGCTGGCGCGAGAGCTCGCCGCCCAGCTCCGTGGCGCTGCCGACCCGCGCCGCCGCTTCCGGCGCCGAGCGACTCACCGTACCGACTGAGCTCAATGAACCCACCCCCGTGGTCGTGCGACGAGTCTGGCATACGCCACCCCTCCAAATCCGGGTATTTCCCACTTCCCCTGCTGCCGGACAGTGCACGAGGGCGGGGTGAGTGCCGGGGGGGGCAACTGGTCCGCCATCCCTGAATCTTGGGATACCGAGCTCTTCCTCCGCCCTCCACAGTTGAGGCCACGAGCCAGCAGCCGGCAGTCAGTCAACGGCGGGGCCGACACGAGGTGAGAGGAGGGCGGTTCCATGTTCGTGAGCGCGATCGCCGCCGCAAGGTTCGGCATGTCGATGACGCTCGGCAGGCCGTTCCACCGCCGGTCGCTCGACCGGTTGCTCGACGGAATGCGGGCGGCCCAGCGGGAGTTCGGCACGGTCACTGCCGCCGAAGACGACGACCTGCTCGGCGGCGCGGCGCTCGACCCCGAGACGCGGCGGCTGGTGCAGGGGCGGCGTCTGCGCACCCAAGCCGTGCGGGCCGCGCGGGAGACCGACTTCTACGCGGAGGTGTTCCGGCGCAGCGGAATCGACCCGGCCGGCGTCGACCACGACTCCGTCTCGGCGATCCCGGTCACGTCCAAGCAGGCGCTGCGCGACGACCCCTCCGGCTTCGTGCGGAAGGGCGCGTCTCCCGCCCACGGATGCTCGACGACGGGGACGACCGGACGGGCGACGACGGTGTGGCTCTCCGACGACGAACTCCACCTCATGGCCACGCTGGCCGCGCTCGCGCACTTCCAGTCGCGGACGTTCCGCCCTCAGGACCAGATCCTGCTCGGGATCAGCCCGCGCAACCGCATCGCCGCCCACGCCACGGCCTTCGCCGCCGCGGCCGTGGGAGCAGTGGTGCGCATCGGCGGCATGGTCGCCCCCGAGCAGACGCTCGCCACGCTGGCCGAGCACCATCCGATCCCCGGGCACACCTCCCGCATCAGCGTGCTGACCGCCCACCCGTCCTACCTCGCACTCCTGGTGGAGACCGCGCGCGGACTCGGGTACGGACCCGCCGACTTCGGTCTCGAACGGGTCCTGGTCGGGGGCGAGATCCTCACGCCCGGCCTGCGCCGACGCGCCCAAGAGGTCTTCGGCGAGCTCGAGTTCGACGAGAACTACGCGCTGACCGAGCTGGTGCCCTTCGGAGGCATCCGGTGCGAGAGAGGGCACGTCCACTACGAGCCCACCACCTGCCTCGTCGAAGTGCTTGACCTCCACGGCCGCTGCCTCCCGGTCGCCGACGGGGAGCCCGGCGTACTGGTCGGCACCCCGCTGCCGCCGTTCCGCGACACCACGCTGCTCCTGCGGTACGACACCGAGGACGTGGTCCAGACCCTGGCGCACCCGCCGGACTGCACCATGAGCCGGCTGCCCGCGCTCGCCCAGCTCCTCGGCAAACGACGCCAGGCCGTGGGCCATGACGACGGCTGGACCTTCGTACGGCCCGTCGTGGAGGCACTGGAGTCGGTCGACGGAGTGCCGCTGCCCGCCCGGTTCGGCTTCTGGCGGACGCGGGGCGGCGTCGCGGTCGAAGTCATGGCCCCGGACAGCCCCGGGCTCAGGACCGAGGTCGGCGTAGCACTGGAGCGCCACGGCGTGCCCCTCGCCGAGCTCAGGGTCGTACAGAGCCAGGACGAACTGCTTCACCCGCTCCCGCTCCGTTGCGACCTGCGGGAAGGGGACTTCGCCCGGGCCGCCCCCACGGTGGCGTCGGCGGTGACGGCGGTGACGGCGTCAGAAATGTCCGCCGTGGCGGGACGGAGGGGGCGACCGTGATCCAGTCGATGCTCGTGGTGGCCGCCTTCACGCTGCTGGCCACGGTCGGGAGCTGGTGGTACTTCCGGCGGCACCACATCGCGCGGCCACCGTTCGGCGTCATCAACCTCGCGGACGTGATGGTGGCGATGGCAGGGCTCGTCCTGATCCCCCTCCTCTACATGAAGCTGCCGATCGCGGTCGTGGTGATCCTGCTCGCGCTCCTCACCATCGGCGCCCTGCAGGTCGCGCTCGAACCCGTCGTGGGGCGCAGGCCCCTGTGGACCGTGTGCCTCGCGCTGATCGCGGCGGACCTGGTGCTCGGCCTGACCGTGGGCGTACGGAACGAGGCGTTCCTGCTGACCAATGACGCGATCATGGTGATCGTCGTGATCGGCGTGGCCAACCTCTGGGCGCAGAGCGGTCTGAAGGCGGCGCACGCGGCGGTGTTCGCCGCAGTGCTCACCGGCTATGACGCCCTCGTGACCTGGCAGTTCTCGGTGACGCTCCAGCTGTTCGTGAAACTCACCAAACTTCCGCTCTTCCCGCTGGTGGGCTGGGGCCTGGAGGAGGTCCCCACCAGCTTTCTCATCGGGCTCGGAGACCTGCTCCTCCTCTCCCTCTTCCCGCTCGTGATGCGCAAGGCGTACGGCAGGACGGCCGGGCTGAGCGTACTGCTGACCGGACTCGCCACCACCGCACTCATCTTCGTCCTCATCGCCAGGGACACCATCGGGCACACCATCCCCGTCATGGTCTTCCTCGGCCCCGTGATCGTCGCCCAGTACCTGTACTGGCGACTGACCCGCGGCGTCGAACGGCCGACCCGGCAGTACCTGCGGGCAGAGCCGCTCACCCCGCGCACCCTCAACCCGATCAGCGAAGGGAGGTGAACGACCATGATGAAGGCCAACCTCAGCTACCTCCGTTACGCACTCTCCACGCTGGCGGCGGTGGGCTTCGGCGCCCACGGCGCCACCTGATCCACCCGTTCCATCTGATCAGCCTGCTCCACCGGGATGGTTCTCCACGGGGCAAGGGACGCCGGTCGTCGCGCGCGAGCGCACGACCGGCGTCCCGGCGTGTGCGGCGCTTCCCCGCGTAGCGCCCACGCCGCCGCTATGCGCGGCCCGTCCCGCCCGATGTCACGGTGCGGACGGCCTCGGTCAGGATGGCCCGCAACTCCCCCAGGAAGGCCCGCAGATGGGGCAGCGAACGCGATTTCGCCCCTGCTCGTGGAGGTCGTGAACGCCGGACTCCACCATCGCGCCCGCGACCACGTGGTACGCAGCCGCTGGTGCGGCCACTGGTTACTGAGCGCGTCCTTGCCGGTCGAGCCAACGACGGCGCTCAGTTGTGACTGAGCCCTTCACGTGGCAGGACTCGCCAACTGAAGCGCACTGCCCACCGTGTTCCAGTCGGCGTAGCCGCGGACCTGGCAGCGTGCCCCCACCCGTCCTTGCCCACAGCAGGGAGAGGCCGCCGCCCCGGAAGGTGTGGGAGCCCTTCGTCGGTTCAGTTACGCGTCGCGATGGTTTCGGAACCACTGCGCCACCTCGTCGGCGTGGGTGTCCGGTGGGAAGACGGGGTAGAAGACGTGCTCGATCGTGGCGCCGCGCAGTACGAGGGTGAGGCGCCGGTAGAGCGTCTGGCCGTTGGCCTCGAACGTCGGGAGCTTCAGCTCGTCCGCGAGCGTGAGCCGGGGGTCCGAGAGCATCGGGTAGGGCAGGTGCAGGCGGTCCACGAGCGCCTGCTGGTAGTCGGCTCGGTCCGAGGACAGGGCGAGCACACGGTCGACACCTTCCGCCCGCAGTGCGTCGAGGTTGTCGCGGAAGTTGCAGGCCTCCTGGCTGCAACCGCGCGCGCCGGGGATCTCGTTCCAGCCCTCCGGGATGTCGGCGGCCGGGTCTCCGGTGAGCGGGTAGAGGAAGAGCACCCAGCGGCCCTCGGAGACAGCCTCCAGACGTGTCTCGCTGCCGTCCGTACCGGTGAACGACAGGGCGGGAAGCGTTCGGCCCGGCAGGTGGGCGGCGGCGCCGTCGTCCACCGGAGCAGGCAGGTCGGCGGGCAGGGGATCGGCCTTGGGCAGCATCTCGTCGGGCTCCTTCGATGGTTCGGTGGCGGAGGGAAAACCTCGCCGGGCCGCCGCGTCCCGGCGGCGGATCAGCTGTTCCCGGCTGTGCGTCAGCCGGGCGACGAGAAGGTCGAGTGCCTCGATCTTCTGCTGGTAGGCCGCCAGGGACTCCGCGCAGTGGTCGCCGGTTTCGTGTCCCGCGCGCAGGCAGGCAAGAAACGGGCTGGTCTCCTTGGGGGTGAGACCGAAGGCCCCGAGGCTGCGGATCTCCTCTGCCAGCCGGACGTCCTCCGCGGTGTAGTCGCGGTAGCCGTTGGCCGCTCGGCCGGGGCTGAGCAGCCCGCAGTCCTCGTAGTAGCGCAGACCCTTGATCGTCACACCGGCGGCCGCAGCCGCCTCACCTGCACGCATGTGCACCTCCTCGTCGTCCAGAACGCTAAACCCGGACCTTGGGGGACGGGTCAAGGGCGGGCTGTCAGGTGTCCTGTCTGTCCTGTCTGTCCTGTCTCAGATAGGTCTGGGCAGGCGATCCCCTGACCTGTGGTGCCCGGCCGGACTTGGCTGAGACGGTTACCTGCATGACGTCTCAAGTGAGGGCGGGCAACTCAACCTGGCGCAGACAAGGACCTTGTGGATCCTGCGCATTGACGTTCCCCCCGTCGTGCATGAGAGGCGCTTCCACCCGCTACGCGGGCCGGACGAGAAGATCCCTAGGAATACGGTGAATTCGCCATAATCCTCTTCGGCGCTGCCCGAAGCACCCAGTGTGTGGGCCGCCCTCGGCCTTGTGCCGCACCACCTCGAACGACAAGAACAGCTTCTGAGCCGCCTTACGGGATGTCACCAACAGCACGCTCGCAAACTGTCGTGCCTGTGACTGAGCGTCCCAGTCGGGCCTGGCCGCGCTTCCGTGATGGCTACGCCAGACAGGCGGCCTGCGTCCAGGCCGGCCGGCTACCGCGCAGGCACCTGAGCAGCGCGAGACTCTGTCGCCGAAAGCACTCGGGATCGCCAGTTGCAGGCGGCGGCCGATGGCGCTGGGAGAAAGGCAACCTGGCGTTGCTGGAGGCTGAGGACAGCGCCCAAGCAGCCGTCGATGACGATTTGATCGTCGACGCAGCGGGGTGCGGCCCGCCTGGATCCCGCAACCGCTGGCCGAAGTCCCGCGCGCCGCCCTCCTTCAGCACCGCCACACCGAACTCTCCCGGGCCGCCGGGGTTGAACACCAGCGATCCGATGCGCTCGTGAGACTGCGTGGCGCGGGTGCAGATGAGGGGCAGGGCGAGCACCCTCCCTGCGGCAGTAACACGTCTGGCCGTCGCTTCGGCCGCTCAGTGAGCGGAGCAAAGATCGCGGGGAGACACTGCTCTGTGTTTCGGGAAGGCACCAGGAGGACGCAGTGGCTTACGCGCCGATCCGCTGGGTGGCGGCGCCCCTCGCCGCGTTCGCCCTGTGTAGCTGCACAGCCGCGCCGGAGCACGACACGTCACGGCAGGGCACGTCTCAGGCGGCCCGAGCCCCTGAAGGGCCTTGCGCGCTGAAGTGGCACGACAACACCGACAACATCGGGGTCCCGACCCCGTCCGGGAAGTGGACCCACTCCACCGGCACGGTGAACGCCCTGACCCTGTTCATCGACTTCCCGGACATCCAGGACACCGAAGGTGTCCAGGCCCGTCACGACCAGTTCTTCCCCGCGACGGCGGAGTACTTCAAGACCGCCTCGTACGGCCGCCTCGACTACCGCCCCGAGCCGGTCATGAAGTACCTGCGGATGCCCAAGCCCTTCAGCGCGTACCGCCTCGAGCGCGGCGCCTCGTACGAGGCCCGCCTCGCCCTGGTCAAGGACGCCGTCGCGGCGGCCGACCCCGAGGTCGACTTCAGCACGTACACCAAGGGCGACCTGATCAACATCATCGTCACCCCCAAAGCCGGCAAGGGCCTGGACCTCGCGGCAACGCACAACCTCGCCGAGCCGATCGAGACCGACGAGGGCCCCAGCCCGATCATGCACATCGTCGACGTCTGGGACAACGACAGCTCCCTGATCCTCAACCACGAGAACGGCCACACCATGGGCCTGCCCGACCTCTACCCCTACGCAGGCGACACCACCAAGTTCCCGGCCGGGCACTGGGACATCATGAGCGACGCCACCAGCGACCCCACCGACATGCTGGCCTGGCACAAATGGAAGCTCGGCTGGATCGACAACAGCCAGGTCGACTGCGCCGCCCAGCAGCACACCACCACCGAGCGCACCCTCACCCCGCTCGCCATCACCGGCGGCACCAAGATGGCCGTCATCCCGACCAGCGACAGCACTGGTTTCATCGTCGAGGCCCGCACCAAGGACGGCCTCGACCGCACTCAGTGCGCCGAAGGCGTCCTCGTCTACTGGGTCGACACCACCAAGGCGGGCGGCGACAACCCGGTGACCGTCTACGCCGGAAATCAGCCGGATTCCTGTGGGCAGGCGAAGGGCAGCAACTGGCGAGCGCTCGCCAACGCCCCATACCAGGTGGGCCAGACCTACAAGGACCCCCGGACCCGCACCACGATCGCCGTCACCGGCAGGAACGACGACGGCAGCCACACCGTCAAGGTCACCCGAGGCTGACCCTGCCCCTGCCTCTTTGCGGGCAGCGGACTCAGTTGGGGCACAGTGCGTTCCGCGACGGGACGGCGCCGTCGACGAGATAGGTGTCCACCAGCCGGTCGGTGCAGGCCGATCCGGAGACGTAGGCGCCATGTCCCGCACCCTGGCGGGTGATCAGCGACGCGGTGCCCAGGTTCTTCTGCACCGTGCGGGCGTTCTCCAGCGGGGTCGCCGCGTCGCGGGTGAAGGAGACCAGGAGCAGGGGCGGCGCTCCGGGTGCTGTGATCGGTTCGACCGAGCCGGTGGGCGGCACGGGCCAGGCCGCGCAGTCAAGCAACGTCCACGCGTTGGAGGCGCCGAACAGCGGGGACCGTTCGGCCAGTTCCCTCGCATCGTCGAGGAGCTGTCGGGCGGAGCGGGGGGCCTTGCTGTCCAGGCAGAGGACCGCGGACTGGGCGATGTCGGAGTTGAAGTCGGCGTCCACCCGACGGACCGGCCCCCGCCGGTCGCCGTCCTGGGGTGCGGCTTCGTCCTCGGCCAGACGCATCAGAGGTGCGCCGTCGCCGTCCATCGCCGCATCCAGCGCCTCGGTGAGGGCGGGCCACTCCTCCTCGCGGGAGAGGACTGCGGCCACGGAGCCGGTCGCGGCCTCGGTGGTCACATCTTCCCCGTCGAGCCCCGCCACCGGTTCCTCGTCCAGGCTCCGCACGAACGTGGTGATCTCGTCGACGGCTTGGTCCGCGGTGGCGCCGAACGGGCAGGAACCCTGGGCCGCGCAGTCCTGGGCGTAGCGCCGGAAGGCGTCCTGGGCGACCTTGACGTCGAGCGCGGTGACCTGCCGCATGTCCATGCCCGGGTCGACCACGCCGTCCAGCACGAGCCTGCCGGTGCGGTCCGGGAAGAGCTGGGCGTATTTCTGGCCGATGTACGTGCCGTACGAAGTGCCGATGTAGGTGAGCTTCTTGTCGCCGAGCGCGGCGCGCATGATGTCCAGGTCCCGGGCCACACTCGCGCTGTCCATGTGGGAGAAGACCGGGCCGCTGACCTGCTTGCACGCCTTCGCCCGTGCCGCCGCGTCCGCGAAGACGGTGTCCGCCTCGGACCGGGTGCGCGGCGAAAAGGTCAAGTCCGGCCCCTGCGGGGCGTTTTCACCCTTGGGGCAGGTGATCGGTGCGGATTCGCCGATGCCGCGCGGGTCGAAGCCGATCAGGTCGTAGCGGGCCATCGTCTTGTCGCCCGCCTTCCACGCTCCGCTCGCCACATCGGCCGCGGCGCCGGCTCCCGGGCCGCCCGGATTGTAGAGCAGCGATCCGAGACGACGGTCCTGATCGGTCGCCTTGATGCGCGACACCCGGATCTTGATGTTCGCGCGGTCCGGGGCGGCGTAGTCGACAGGTACGGTCACCCAGCCGCACTCGGCATTCGGCAGAGCGTCCTTGGTGACCTCCGGGCCACAGGCCTCCCACGCGATCTTCTGCTGAGTGAAGCGAGTCGGCACCGGGCGCCGCTCGGGCGGGTTGCCCGAAGTGTCCTTCGAGCCGCCGGGCGTGCCCTGCAGGCTGCATCCGGTGACCACCAACACGACTGCGGCCAGTGCTGCCGCTGCTGCCGGGCGATGGATCTTGGACCCCTTGGGTATGTGCATCGGTCTTCCTCGGCTTCGGATCAGCAGCAGTGCGCCGCACTGCCATCGCCCGCGGCGTCCCCGCCGGCCTGGGCCTTGTCTCTCTCCGGGACGCTGCTGCGGTCTGTGTGCGGGGAGCTCACCAACACTTTCGCCACCGGATCCGGCAGCGGTGTCTCCCTCGCGTCTCATTGACCGGGCAGTCCCGTGACGCCCGTGTAACAAGAGCGGACGCCACGGGGCCGGCGAGGCCGTCCATGCGATTGACGTACGGCGACGAGCCGGCGGAGATCACCGCGCCCAGATCTGGGCCGGTATGGACATCGGCAACGAACACCACCACTGCGTGGTGGGCTCGCCCTGCTCTCAGTTCCGGGGCAGGCGCAGCACCAGGCGGGCGCCGCCGAGGTCGGTGTCAGGGTCGGGGTCGGGGTCGGGGTCTTCTGAGGTGAGGGTGCCGCCGTGGGCGGTGGCGGTGGAGCGGGCGATGGCCAGGCCCAGGCCGGTGCCGCCGCTGTCGCGGTCGCGGGCGTCGTCGAGTCGGGTGAAGACGTCGAAGATCCGCTCACGATCCGGTGCGGGAATGCCCGGGCCGTCGTAGCTCACCTCCAGCACGATGTGCTCGCCCCCGGGGGGCCACCGTCAGGCGCACCATGCGCCCGGCGTGACGGCGGGCATTGTCGACGAGGTTGGTCAGCAGCCGATCGAGTTGGGAGCGCGAGCCTCGCAACGGGGCCGGGTCCAGAATGTGGACCGTCACGGCGGGGCCGTCGAGGCCCTCAACGCGCCGGGCCTGGTCCTGGGCGAGGTCGGCGAGATCCAGGAGGCGGTGGGGTGTGGGGGTGTGGGCGTCCAGTCGGGCCAGCAGGAGCAAGTCGTCGACCAGGTCCTGCAGTTGCCGGGTGTCCTTGAGGGCTTCACCGGCCACTCGGGGCCAGTCGGCGCGTTCGGGGCGGGTGGCGGCGACTTCGAGGCGGGCGCGCGGGGTTGCGAGCGGGCTGCGCAGTTCGTGCGCCACGTCGGCACTGAACATGCGCAACCGCGTGACCGCCTGGTCCAAGCGGGCCAAGGTGCTGTTCATGGTGGTGGCCAAGCGGGAGATCTCGTCTTGGGAGGCGGGCACGGGCAGGCGGCGGTGCAGATCGGTCGCGGTGATCTCGGCGGCTTCGCGGCGCACCGCCTCCACGGGCGCCAGGGCTTTGCCGACCGCATGCCAGGTCAACCAGGCAGCCAGCAGCAGGATCGCCAGCACACCGGGGATGAGGATGGCCACCAAGCGGGTCACGGTCTCGTGGCCAGGGGCGAGGTTGATGTGCGAGGAGATGCGGTAGCGGCCGTCTCCGCTGGTCGCCACGACGCCGTCGCCCTTGCCCGCGTCGGTTGACGGGGTGGGCAGCGGGCTTTCGGGGGCGTCGGGATTGGGTTGGGCGGGCACGCCGGAGGTGACCTCGCCGTCCGGTTTGATGGTGTAGTCACCGTCGCCGCCGACCTGGACCGTGTCCAGCAACTCGACGGCGGTTCTGACCTGCTGGCGGGCGGTGTCCTCGGCGTCTTTACGCAGATCCGTGTAGACCACGGACACCAGCACCACCGATCCCACCGCCAGGGCGATGGCGAGGGCCAGGGTGACCGCGGCGGTGGTGCGGCCGCGCTGGGTGCGCGGCCGCAGGCGGGGCCGGGATCTATCCGCCTTCGGGGTCGAGGCGGTAGCCGGCGCCGCGGACGGTGCGGATGCTTCTGCGTCGGAACGGTGTGTCGATCTTCTTGCGAAGCGCACTGACGTACACCTCCACGATGTTGAGGTCGCCGTCGTAGTGCTCGTCCCAGGCGCGCTCGAGGATGTCGGTCTTGGTGACCACCTCACCTGCACGCTCGGCCAGGCAGATCAGGACCGCGAATTCCTTGGACGGTCAAGGTGATTTCCTGTCCGTCGCGCCAACAGCGCAGCCCGACCGGTTCGATCCGCAGATCGCCCAGCTCCCACACGGTGGTCGTGGTGGGCCGGCCGGAGCGGCGGATGAGGGCCTTGAGGCGGGCGGCGAGCACGACGAAGGGAGAACGGCTTGGTGAGGTAGTCGTCGGCGCCCGTCTCCAGGCCGTCGGCCTCGTCGTACTCCCCGTCCTTGGCGGTCAGCATCAGGATCGGGGTGTAATCCCCGGCCGCGCGCAGGCGAGCGCACACGTCGTAGCCGTGCAGACCTGGCAGCATCACATCCAACGTGATCACGTCGTACGTGCCTGCCCTGGCCATGCGCAGACCCTCGCGCCCGTCACGGGCCCAGTGGACGTCGCACCCCTCCGCGGCCAGGCCGTCCCGCAGGACCTCGGCCAGGCGTTGGTCGTCTTCCACCACCAACACGCGCATGCGGGCAATCCTGCCCGAACCGCACCGCAGGCACCTGAAGCGGCATTCAGGTCTTCAGGTTCAGTTCAGGTTCTCAGGACCGGCTCAGTTTCTCAGCGTGGCCTCAGCACCCGCCGCGCACGGTGGGGTCATCGCCACCGCGCACCGAGCAGTGGCAGCAGAGAAAGGATGCCCTTCAGATGAAGGCCACCAAGACCGCCAAGCACATCGCCGTTGTCGGCGCGACCGCCCTGATCGGCATCGGCGCCGCGATCGGCACCGCCAACGCTACCGACGGCGACTCCGACAAGGCAGCGACCAAGGCCGAGAAGGTCGAGGGCGCCGAGCCCACCCAGCCGGGCGCCGAGCCCACCCAGCCCGGAGCCAAGCCCACACACCCCGCGGGCACCGTGATCCAGAGCGACGGCACGGTGTCCACGATTGTCGACCCCGATGACGGCGGCAAGGAGACAGAGAACGGCACCCCGGCCCAGCAGGACGGCAAGGGCTCCGCGCCAAGAAGTAGCCCCACTCCCACGGGGTACGGCCACCTCGGCCGTGCCCCGTCCCGTGGAGCACTGCCGCCCAGGAGGATCTGTACGCCTGTCGCCCCGCCGCCTGCCGCGACCGCGAGATCGTCACCTTCACCTACCGCAGCAGCGGCGGCGGCGAGACCGGACAACGCCGTGTGGAGCCGCACGCACTGGTCGCCGCCGACCCGGTCTGGTACTTCGTCGCCTACGACACCGGGCACGACCAGTGGCGTCTCTTCCGCGTCGACCGGCTCACCGACCCCACCCCCACCGGCCACCGCGCCGGCCACCGTGAGCTGCCCGCCCCCGACGCGGCCGCCTACGTCGCCGAGCGACTGGCCGCCGCGCCCGCCCGCTACACCTTCCACGCCACCGTCCCCGCCGACGCCGAGACCGTCCGCGCCCGCACCTACTCCCTCCCCGAGCGCGTACGCCCCCTCGACGAGACCACCAGCATCCTCGACCTCGCCGCCGACAACCCCCACCACATCGCCGAACAACTCCTCGGCATCGACCTCGGCCCTGCCCACACCATCCACGGCACCCCCGAACTCGCCCCACACCTGGAACAGTTGGGCAACCGCCCGCTCCGCGCCGCCCACGCCCTCACCCGAGACGACCGCCACAGCGAACAGCGCGCAGAGCCGGACACCAGGCACGATCCGTAGACGGAACTTCCGCTTCGAGCACGTCTCCCGCAACCTCGAACCGGGCACCCACACCCCCAACCTCAGCGCCACCCTCAAAGCAGGGCCGGACACCAGAGATCGGGAGGGAAATGCCACGCTCCCGAGACAAGGGCCACGACCAGCGACGTGAGACAGCTCTGCCAACTGCAGGTCACAACGTCGGTCTGTGCTGCGGGAATTCAGATCCCACACAGGCTACGGCGGGACTGGAGGGGTGGGCAGGCCGAACGCCTACCGCGGCGCGACGGACGGGGCCGCGCCCGTCGGGCCCGCCGCCATTCACCGTCCGCCCAGCAGGGTGTGGCGCTGAGGCCGCTGCGGGCGAGGGGCGGCCCGCGGGAGCAGGCCGGCGACGAGTAAAGACAGGTGACCACCTCACGCGCATGCTGCAGCCTCGGTGACTACCTCCCCCATTCGGTGACGAGGGCAGCAAACCCCGAGAAGTCGTTGATCCGCCCCGTGGGCTCGGCGACGTGCTGCTCGAAGGGTTCACGCAGGGACGCCAGGACAGGCTCGACCTGGGCGTCAGGATCAGCAACGCCGCCACAACGGCTACATGCTCGGTGCAACGCAAAACGGCCCGCGCTCCTGGCGAGTTCACGCCGAGGGTGCGGGCCCGTCGTGGTCAGCCTTGCGAGCTGATACGGCCGCGCATGGCATGCACGCTGGTCATGGCTGCAGCCATCCAGAAGCACGCCCCAGACACCGCAATCTGAGCCGGTGCGTGAAGGAGCAGAGCCAGAACACACACAACGGCAAAGACGATGACGCCACAGGCTATCGACGTGGTGTCACGCCAGGCGGGTGTCGTAGGTCTGCCTACGAAAAACAGGACCCCGATAGACAGGAGCACCAACAGGGCTCCGCTGTAGATGAGCCACGAGCTGCTCAAAGCCATTCTCCGATCGCGTTGCTGTTGTTACTACTTGCAGTGCCCACCGGAGTACTGGCCAGGGATGAATATCCCAGCCGCGAACTTGACCTTGATGCACTTCTTGGCGTTCTTCGCCTTGAGCGCCGTCGTGGTGATGACCGCGGCGTGTGCACCCCAGTAGATGTTCAGACCCGGCGGGAGGAACCCCGAGACCACACCGGACAGAGCGCCGTTGTCAGCGATCGCCTTGGTCTCCTTCTTGTTGAAGTACGCAGTGCCCGTCACGATGCCCCACGTCATCTTGGGGTCGGCGACCACCGGGAATGCGGTCCCCTCGCCGGTCTCAATGGTCTGGATGAGATCGGTGCCATCCAGCTTGTAACTGGCGGGAACGCTCTTGCCGTTCGCGTCCTTGGCCCACGGCGCGTCGATCGTGGCAACCGGGACGTGAATGCCCTCGCCGGCCTCGCGAGTGATCTCGAAGCCGCCCTGGCCGTCTTCGGTGATGCTCGCGTCCTGCGGGAGGTCGAGCTGGAAACGGTGGGTCTCGGCGGCCTTGTCATCCTTGAGCGTGACCAGGGTGCGGACTCCACCGTCCTTGGTCGGCTGCACGGCGATGTCCGTCGCGGCAGCGGCGTCGGGGTAAATCACGGTGCCCGATCCAGCCTTGACTCCGACAACGTCCTTGGCGCCCGGCAGGGTGAGGCCGAAGGAAGAGCCGTTGTCGTCAGCGGCGTGGAGGGCGCCGTTCGCCTTCTCCGGTGCAATGACCGTGAGGGCAGCCCCGTCCGTAGCGGTAACTGCCTTGGCCGGCGTGCCCGGAGCCGCCGTTGACGCAGCGATGTCGGCCGTCCCCGTGGCAGATTCCACGACAGCGGCAGCCTGGGCCGCGCTGTCCGAAGACGTGGTGGCGGTGGCGGCGTTGGCCGGGATCGCGGAGGCGAAGAGCGCTGCCCCGACAGTGGCGGATACAGCAGCAAGGGAGAGCTTGCTGAACTGGCGACGGTGTGTGCTGTTCTGCACGCGCCGTACTCCTTTGAACGTGCTTTTCAGGCATAGCTCGCAACCCAGCCCTGTAAGGGCGATGGGCGTTTGCCGGGCCTTGTGATCAAGATCGACTCCATCACACACAGAAGGGACACGCTGTGGCGAGAGTCATAAATTTGCCCCAAACCTTCCCCGGATCCAAGGGTTTCCACATACGTAACCTCTTAATCTCAGGTTCCGAGTAGAAGCAACCTGCGATGCCACAGATCCGTCAGAGGCCGCACACTTCCACTCCGGCGGCTCCGCTCTCCGAGCAGGCAGCACCCCCGGTCCAGAATCCGCAGCGGCAACCAGTGAAGCTTCTGGGCCGTCAGCGGCGAAGGCACGCATCGCCGTGGCCGTTCGGCTCTATGAGCAACGCGAAGCCTTGCAGGATCACTGCCGTTCGGAGCACTAGCTTCGTGACGACCTGGCGGAGGCTGGGCGCACTTGGGGCAGTGCTTTCGAGCGGGTCACGCTGATGGGCGGTGACGACGCTGTCGAATCAGGCCACGATCTAAGGGCTTATCCGGTGTCCTCCCCACCGGCGCGGGGGTGTTCCGTCGATCGGGTCCCTCTTGGACGGCACCGGCAGCCTCTGTCCTGTGGCGGCGAACCTTGACCGATTGCCGGCGGAGTCTGGTGACGGGGCGGTTTCGTGTCGCCGATGCTTGACCGGACGGTATTCCGCAGTCCGCGCCGGGCGGCGCGGCTAGCGTGGTGTGGTGTCGTCGGCTTTGAACGGGCGGCCGTGGCCGGGCACGATCAGGTCCGCGGCGGTCAGTACCCGGAGCCGGGAGGCGCGCAACACGTCACGGTCGGGGGCTACCGGGTCGTCCGCCGGGCCGTCCGCGTGCCACCACAGGTCACCGGCGAAGGCGATCACGCCCGAGTCCGTTCCCGCCAGCAGGGTGATGTCTTCGGTGCTGTGGCCCGGGGTGCGGATCAGGCGGAGCGACGGGGTGAGTTCGTAGCCCTCCGCATCACGGTTCCTCCACTGATTGCCGAGGTATTCCACCTTGTGGTCGTGTACCCGGGCCCGCCCGAACAGGCCCACGTTCATGGTGTTGTCCGGGTGGTGGTGGCTGAGCACCACGTCGGTGATGTCGTCGGGGCCCAGCCCCAACTCCTGCAGCGGGGCGAGGATGTGGTCGCGGCTGGCCACCATGCCCGGGTCGAAGATCACATGGCGGCCGGCGTCGGATATGTAGGAGACGGTGGCGGCGACTCCGGGGCCGGTGGAGCCGACATATCCGGTGGTCAGGATCGTGTATGCGGCGCTGCGGCCGAGCGGTGCGTCTGTCATGGCCCTAATCCTTCCGGGCAGGCCGATCGTCCACGAGTGGCACAGCTGCCACTGATCGCAGGATTGCTGCCATACTGCGCGGGTGTCTGCCTTCGTGAGCGTCGCCGCGTACGCCCCGCCGGGAGTGGGCATGCTCGCCGTCGGCATCGTCAGCGAGGTGTTCGGCCCGCACGGCGCGCTGCTGCCCGGCTTCGACTTCGCCCTGTGCACCGAGCGGCCCGGGCCGGTGCCCACCGACCTCGGGGTGCCGCTGACCATCACGCACGGCCTGGACCGGCTCGCCTCGGCCGATCTGGTGATCGCCCTGCCCTGGGCCGGGTTTCGCACACCACCGGCTCCCGCCGTGCTCGATGCGCTCTCGGCCGCCCACGAGCGCGGCGCGCTGGTCGCGGCCCACTGCGTCGGCGCTTTCGCGCTCGCCGCCGCCGGACTGCTCGACGGCCGGCGGGCCACCACCCACTGGCGGTTCGCCGAACTGCTCGCCCGCCGCCACACCAAGGTCACCGTGGAACCCGACGCCCTGTACGTCGACGAGGGACGCATCATCACCGGCGCGGGAGCCGCCGCGGGCTTCGATCTGTGCCTGCACCTGCTGAGGCGGGAGCACGGCGCGGCGATGGCCAACACGGTTGCCCGGGATGTGGTGCTGCCCTCCCACCGCGACGGCGGGCAGGCCCAGTACCTGGCCGCCCCGGTCCCCGAGGACTGCCGCGATGAGCGTCTGGCCGAGGTACTGGCGTGGGCCCGCGCAAACCTCCACCAGCCGCTTCCTGTCGCGGAACTGGCCCGCCGCGCGGTGATGAGCAAACGCTCCTTCGCCCGCCGCTTCACCGCCGCGACCGGCACCACCCCCCACGCCTGGCTGCGGAACCTGCGTCTGAGCAGCGCCGAAGAGCTCCTGGAGACCACCGACCTGCCCATCGAGGAAATCGCCCACCGCGTCGGATACCAAAGCGCGGCCGTCCTGCGCGAACACTTCGTACGCCGCCGCGGAGTACCACCCCGCTCCTACCGCCGCTCCTTCACCAACACCCCCTAACGAACAAGGCAAGGCAACGCCGTTCCGAGCAAGGCCGCCTCCCACCCCCGCAGAAACCTGGCTGCGGCACAAGCTGCAGATGGCACGGACCCCCGGTCGCTGGGCATGGCCAAACCGTCAGGGACTTCGCGGGTGCCCTCGCTTGCTGAGTCCGATGGGCATGTGAAGCCGATGGAGGTGGGCAGCGGTTCTCCCGGCGGGAGCAGGCGGTCTTCAGCGGCCGGTGCACGGGTCAGCGTCGGCAGGCACCGGCTTGGTGTCCGCCGCCACGCAGGAGGAATACACCCGCGACGGCGTGGGCCTCGGCTCCGTTTCCGGCCTCGCGCCGATGACGATGAACGCCCCGGCACCGACGACGGTCAGCCCTGCCAACGCGGCGAGCCAGGCACCGCGGCTCACCGATCGACCCCGAAATGGTTACGGAGCTCCTCGCGGCAGTCGTCGCCGGCCGCGCCCCGGACACGTGAGAAAGCCAGCACTCCGTCTTCCTCGCCTTCCTGCCTTGCCTTGGCCAGCTGCATCTCGATGTCCGCGATGTACTGGGCACACTCGGCGCTGACGGGCTTCTCGGACGACTGGTCCGGCGCCGACGAAGCGTTCAGTCCGGCGGTGACGGCGAGGCCGACCGCGCACAGCACCACCCACACGACGCCCCAGGTACGGCGGTTCATCGGTATCGGCTTGGGCACCACAGCATCCTACGAGCACCACGGCAGGCCGCAGCCGATGCACGAGACTTCCTCATCAACTAGACCTCAGCCCACCGCCGTTCCATCTCAACCGCCCGCCTGGCGCCCCGCCGGGCCCGACGCGGCACAGCTCAAGGGGCTACTTGCCGTGCCCGGCCCCGAGCGGGCTCGTGAGGAACCTCTGGCACGCGACGGTGGTGGGGGCCGCGGGGCAGGCCGCTACGCGGGGTGTGTCTCTCCCGGGCCAAGGCCGCCTCCTGCCCGTACCAGCGCAAGGGATGCACCGGGCTGCTCGGACGACTGGGCACGCCGTTCAGAACCTGTCTTCAATCCGCTCGGCCCGGCCCGCGTGGGGTCCGCCTCCTGGCGAGGTTCAGACTGTCCGAGTGAGCACTAGGCCCTGTCCGATGGGTCGTGTGACTCCCGTGGGAGGCAGATCGTTTCGGTCAGTATGGGGCGAGGCGATCTAACTGATGACGAGTGGGCTGATCAATGGGATTCTGTTCCGGCAGCGCACCGGTCTGCCGTGGCGGGATCTGCCGCCAGCAGACGCCGCAGGCCCTCACGGCACCGCTCCGACGAGGCACTGGGACGTTCCCGGGGCGGGCTGAACTGCAAGATCCATCTGGCTGGTGAGGGCGCTTGCCGCCCGCTTGCCTTCGTCATCACACCCGGACAGTGGGGCGACGCGCCTCAGTTGATCTCTGTGATGGAACAGATCCGTGTTCCTCGGCCGATAGGCGGCCGCCCACGCACACGGCCCGACCGCCTCGGAGGCGACAAAGCGTACTCGTCTCTCCGTAATAGAAGCTGTCTACGGCGGCGCCAGATCAAGCACACGATTCCGGAGCGGAAAGACCAGCGGGCTAACCGTCGGCGCCGCGGAAGCAAGGGTGGTCGGCCTGTCCCTTTCGACAAGGAGATCTACCGGCGTCGCAATGAAGTCGAGCGGACGATCAATCGGCTCAAGACCTTTCGCACGGTCGCAACTCGCTGTGACAAGAGGGCCTACGTGTTTTGCGGGACGGTCGCCGCCGCCGCGATCCGGCTCTGGCTGCACCCATAACCGCCGCCGCGGCACGTGGCCGGTTCGCGTCCTGTTCATCCTCCGTGATCCTCCCGAAAGATGGGGGCTTGCCGGGAAAGCGCACCTGTCGAGTGAGGAATCCACGATGGCCTGGACCACGATGGGCACCACGACACCGCAGCAGGGCTCCGGGGACCGGAGCCCCGAGGAGATCACGGCGCTGCTCGCCGGGGCCGCCGACCCGGAGCAGCGGCTGGCCGTCCACCAGGAGCTCTACGGTGACGTGACCAACCTCGCCACGGCGGAGAACGTGCTGGTCTATCCCTCGCTGCGGGACAACGTCTACGACAGGCTCGGCGTCCTCGAGCAGAAAGACGTCAAGTACGCCCCGTCGTACGGCAGCCCGGACCTCCGCCACAACATCGCGGAAATGCTGCGCCCGATGCTCGCCCCGGACCTGAAGAGCGAGGACATCTTCGGCACATCGGGTGCGTCGGCCGCCCTGGAGTGCCTGGCATTCGCGCTCAAGGACGGCGGGATCCTGCGGAGCGGCGACCGGGTGCTGCTGCCCGCCCCCTACTGGCAGGGCTTCAACTGGTGTTTCGAGCAACGGCCCGAACTGGTCACCGTTCCCGTTCATCTCCAGGAGAGGGGCGACGAGAACTTCGAGCTCACCCTGGCAGATCTGCAACACGCCTACCGGACCCAGCCGGAGCCGCCGAAGCTGCTCGTCCTCACCAACCCCAACAATCCGCTGGGCGAGAACTACGGCAAGGACCTGCTGGAGAGCATCTACCGGTGGGTGCTCGACGAGACGGGCATGCACATCATCTCCGACGAGATATACGCCCACTCCCAACTCGCGGGGTCCCAGCCGGAGTTCGTCAGCGCCCTGGCGCTGGACGCCTACCAGAACGACCCGGAGGCGAAGAACCGGGTGCACGTCGTATATTCATTCGCCAAGGACTTCGGGATGTCGGGCTTCAAGGCCGGAGTCGTGATCTCCAAGTCGCCGGTGGTCCATCAGGCCATGCAGGGCGTCAAGGACAAGCAGAACTCCTTCTCCTGGTTCAGCCCGTTCGACTCGCTCAAGCACTTCGTCATCGGGAAGATGCTGGAGACGACCAGCGACGGCAAGAGCTATCCGCTCGAGCTGATGAAGCAGTACCGGGGCTGGCTGACGACCGCATTCCAGGAAACCCGCCGTGCCCTCGATGACGGCGGGATCCCGTACCGCTACCGCGAAGGGCAGAACGCGGCGCAGTTCTTCTGGCTCGACCTGCGTGCCTACCTGCCGCCGACGGGCACGGTGATCCCGCCGGAGATCGGGCCGCACTTCCCGCAACTCGACCGCGTGCCGGAGCCGTTCGCCGAGAAGAGCGCGGAGGCCGAGAAGAAGGGGACGGTCACCCTGCCGATCCTCTTCCCGAACATCTCCAGCGAGGAGGAGTGGCTGCGCTGGTACGTCGCCACGTACGCCCAGGTGCAGTTGCTCCCCGGGCAACTCCTGTCGTGCGCCGAGCCGGGCTATTTCCGGCTGTGCTACACGGCCGTCGACACCGGCGAAGTCATCGCGTCGGTAAGGAGGATCGCGGACCTCCTGGCTCCGTGGGGGAACGGCGGCCGCTGACGCGCCCGGTGCAGGGGGCGGCCGGTGAGACGGGCACCCGGTCCGCCCCGACCCGCCCATTCCAGCTGGCCCACCGCCGACACGCCTGTTTCGCCCTCTGCACCCAGCCCACCGCAAGGGGGCTGCCGATCTCATCGTCCCGCAGCAGCAGACGCTCCAAGCACCCCAAGACCCACCGGACAGGCCCTAGCGTGTGCGCCTGTGGCTGACATCTTTGAACTCATGCTGACGCTGGACCTGCGCGACGAACTGTCGGAAGAGGAGCTCGCCGAGCTCCGTTGGCACCTCGGGCTGGGTCCCCAACCCGAGGTCCTCCGCATCGTGCCCAATTTTCCGTTTGTGGTGGAGGACGATCACGGGGAACTCGTCGTCGAGGATCATCCTGAGCCTCTTCTGGGCCACCACGGCGAGGCCGCCAAGGTAGACGGTGCCCTTGTCTCGGTCCTGCTGCACAAGCAGGACACCCGACGTGACGCCTGGGCCCTGACCAGTCGTCAGGAGATCCACCCTGACGCCTTCGAGGCCGCTGGTGAACTCCTCACGTGGCTCGCGAACAAGGCGGGTGACTTTCACCGAAACCCCGATGGCAGCGTCAACCTGGGGTGGACCCGGTTCTACGAGGAGCGGCAGCCCAAGCCGTTGGTAGTGCGTGACGGCCTGGTCATCTGGCCGTCGTAGCCGGCGCGTCAATGAGATCAACTGAGGTCCAAGGATGGGCTCTCAGACCACTCAGATGCCGAGGCTCTGGAGGGTCTCCTTCACCAGACGGTTGCCCTGGGGGGCGTACCAAGAGGTGTAGGACGACAGCTTCGCGACCGCCGCAGCCAGCCACTCGGGATCGCCGAGCCGGTCCAGCGCTTTCGCCTCTGCGAGTTGGTCGAACAGAGCCTTCAGCACGATGGCGTGGCCGCCTGTGTAGCGGCCCTCGTGGTGGGTGTACCGCACCGACCAGTGCTCATAGGGGTGGCGCAGGATGCCGTACAGGGAACAGCCGTCCCGGCCCATGTCCGAGCCGGGTGCGAAGGAGCCGACGAGGCCCCCGAAGCGGGTGAGGTGCCAGTTCCGGTAGCCGACCCGCGCCTTCAGTTCCACGAACCGGGACCACGGGGTGACAGACCGAGGCACCGGCTCGCTCGCGCCGCAGTGCTGGAGGCCCTCCGGCGTGAGAACCACATGCAGGCCGTCCTTGCGGTTCGGGTCCCCGATCACCCATCGGTCCCCCATCAGTCCCAGCGGCCCCAGGTGCTGCGCCATGGCGTTCCCTCCGGTTCTGCGATCGGCCCGAAACGGAACATAGCTCGGATGGCATTGAGGGTTCCCTCGACGCGGCGGGCGGTGGGCAGCCCGCGTCGCCGACGCGCTGCTCGCCACGGACGTCCTCGACCTGGCGGGGCGTCCGGTGGACGAGCTGTCGGGCGGCGGCCGGCGGCAGCGGGCGTGGATCGCCAGGCGCCATGGGGTGACGTCTGATCGCGTCGAAGTGAGCAGCAATCCGCTTGGGCCTGCCTACTTTTGACGTATGGAGAATGTGTCGCGTGATCTCGTTGTGCCGGACGGCGCGAATCCGCTGCTTCGGCTCTCGCTGGAGCAGCTGCGGCGTCGTACGAGCATGAAGTGGCGTACGTATCCGGACGACGTGCTGCCGCTGTGGGTGGCCGAGATGGATGTCCCGCTGGCGGAGCCGGTCGCCGAGGCGATCACGGACGCCGTGGCGCTCGGTGACACCGGCTATCCCGCCGGGACGGCCTACGCCGATGCGCTGGGCGAATTCGCCCGCAAACGGTGGGGGTGGGACGGGCTGTCCGTCGAGCGCACGGCGATCGTGCCCGATGTGATGCTCGGCATCGTCGAAATGCTCAAACTGACCTCCAAGCCCGGCGACCCCGTCATCGTCAACTGTCCCGTGTACCCGCCCTTCTACCAGTTCGTCGGAAACCTGGACCGGCCCGTCGTCGAGGCGCCCCTGGGGCCAGGCCTGCGGATCGACTTCGCCGTGCTGGAGGACGTGTTCCAGCGATCGGCGCAGGGAGCGAACCGGCCGGTGTATCTGCTGTGCAGCCCGCACAATCCGACCGGGACCGTGCACACCGCCGCCGAGTTGACGCGGGTCGCGCGCCTGGCACGGGAGCATGGCGTGCGCGTCGTAGTGGATGAGATCCATGCCCCGATCGTGGCGGCGAGCGCTTCTTTCGTCCCCTTCCTGAGCGTGCCTGGAGCGGAGAACGGGCTGTCCCTGATGTCGGCGTCAAAGGCCTGGAACCTGGCCGGGCTCAAGGCCGCCCTCGCGATCGCGGGCCCCGAAGCCGCCGACGACCTCGCCCGTATCCCCGAAGAGGTCAGCCACGGCCCCAGCCATCTCGGCATCATCGCCCACACCGCGGCCCTGCGGGACGGAGGCGACTGGCTCGACGCTCTGCTCTCCGGCCTCGATGACAACCGTCGGCTACTGGCCGCTCTGCTGGCCGAGCACCTGCCCGCCATCGGCTACACGCCCGCCCAGGGCACCTTCCTGGCCTGGCTGGACTGCCGGAAGCTGGGCCTGGATCGCGACCCGGCCGAGGCCTTCCTGCAGCGCGGCCGCGTCGCCCTGAACTCCGGGAGAGCCTTTGGAACCGGCGGCGAGGGCTTCGTCCGCCTCAATGTGGCCGCCTCGCCGGCAGTGATCACCGAGGCGGTCCGGCGGATGGCCTCGGCCGTCGTCTGAGCGCGGGCGCCACCGCCGCAAGAGGCCCTGGCAGGCAGGGTCGCCGCCGAGGGACTGCTGCACGAACGAGCCGGACGATTGCCCGAAGTGGCCCCCCGGACGGCCAGGATGTAGCCCTTGGTGCTGCCGATAACGCGCTGGCGCCCCGCTCCGTGCCTGCGGCTCGGCGGGTCCGGTAGGGCGCGTAGATCAGTCCGCTGTCGAAGGCGCGCTCCTCGACCAACTCGAGGTCGAGGCGCACGCCTTCGGGGAAGAACCGCTTGCCGCCGCCGACCACGCTCGTGGTGATGAACAGGTGGTACTCGTCCACCAGGCCGGCCGCGATCGCCTGGGCCGCGAGGTTCGGACCTCCGCCGCCTCGGCGTAGCCGCCGAGCGAGGTGATCATCGAGTAGATGAGCTTTGCCATGCGTCTCCTTCGGGTACGGGCGCGTCAGCCTGTCGGCGGTCCTGCATGGGCTGTGACGTCCGCGCGACCCTGAACTCATCGATCGGCCGGTCTGTCGGCCGGTTCCGTCAACCGCCAGATCCCGGAGGAAGCGCTCGGGCGGCGTTGCCCGGTTCAGAACCGATGTGGCGAGAAGGTGCCCTCCGTCTGGAGTCCCAGGTCAGTAAGGCACTTTCGCGCTTCCGTATCGACGACAGCCACACCCGAAAGAAACGGCAAGGCTAGGGGCGCTGCTTCAAGCGGTCCACGATCGCCCAGTCCACCACGTGCGACAACTGGATGTACGTCTTGTCGCCGGACGCCGATGTCCGCTCGTCCCGGAAGCCCAGGAACTCATAGGACTCCGGATCGAAGATGAGGTACTTGCCCTTCGCGAACGGACTCTTGGGGTAAGCGATCCCCACCCCAGTGCGCCCGGCAGAGTCCTTCACCCCCGGAATCGCTTTGACCCCGGGCACCAGGGCCAGCGCCTCGTACGCGGCCGGACGCAGTCCCTGGGGCAGCACCGGCCACTTCAGGAGCTCGCCGAGCATGAAGTAGGCGTCGTACCAATCGTGTGTGGTGAAGTCGCTGATCGGCTTGCTGGACGTTCCGACGCCGATGATTTTCGGGATGAGCTTCTTCGGGTGGGTGGGCAGCTTCTTCAGCTTGCTCCACTCCCGGGGCGGCCACACGCCCTCGCCCTTCCCCATGGGCTCCTCCCAGATCACCCGGCCGAGTTCCATGGTCAAGGAGCGCTTGGAGCCGTCCACCGAGTCCCAGTTCACGTCCTCGTAGGTCTTGACCGCGCCGGTCTTGCGCTCCGTCTCCTTGATGACCCGCTTCGAGTAGATGAACTGGTCGTCGCGCGGCGCCACGGTCTTCTCGTGCTTGCCCGTCTGCGCTGCTGCCCCGTTCAGTACCGTTGCGGCACTGACGTTGCCCATCCGCGGGGTCGCCGTGCCCGATCGGCGGTCGGCACGGTCGGGGCGACCGCCCTCGTCTGCGCCGCCCTCGGTGATCAGTACCGCCGTTCCCGTCACCGCCACAGCGGCCACGGCGGCTGTCGCGAGGCGGAGCGCGTGGCGGCGGCTGGGGGCGGCGTCGGTGCGCCGTTCCGCGCGCGCCATCGTGTTCAGCAGTCGGTGGCGGGCCTTCGCCCGGGCCGGTTCGGTGAGCGGGGCCGCGTCCGCGTCCCAGTCCCGCAGGAGTTCGAGTTCGTCACTCATGGCCGGATACCTCTCGCAGTGTCGTTGGATCGGATCCGCCCAGCGCTTCGCGTAGCTTGCCGCGAGCCCGGTGCAGCCGTGATCTGACCGTGCCGATGGGGACACCGAGTGCCTGGGCCACCTCCTCGTAGCCGAGACCGCCCCACGCAACCAGCAGCAGCACGTCCCGGTGCCGCGCGGGCAGTGCGGCCAGTGCCGCTGCCAGCTCGCGGCCTACGGCCTGCGCCCCCACCCGGGCCGCAGCACGGTCGGCCAGCGGCTCCTCGTGATCGGCCGGAGCCGGGATGCGGGCCAGGGCTTTGAAGCGGCGCGCCTCGGCCCGCCGGTGTCGGCCGACCAGATTGGTCGCTATGCCGAACAGCCAGGGCCGGGCGCCGTCGCCCGTGGCTCGCGAGGGGTCGTAACGGTGCCGATGCTGGAAAGCAGTGGTGAAGGTCTCCGCCATGAGGTCGTCGGCCGGCTCGCCGCCGAGCCTGCGAGCCAAGTAGCGATGTACCTCTTCCGCGTATCGGTCGAAGAGCACAGCGAATGCCTCGGGCTCGTCCCGGGACCGCGCAATCACCGAGGCATCACTCTCCGCCCCCGTGCGGACGCCTGGCGGCTCGACGGTCATCGGGGCTCCTCTCGTTCAAGGGAACATGCTTCGAAGGTTTGGGCTTTCATCTCTCCTTCGCCGCTCGCCCCTGGCGAGTTCCCTCGGGCTCCTGGCCCCCGGAGCGTGTATCGAAAGCAGCTCTTGAGCACGAGGTGATCATGGTTCGTGGTGCGTGGCCCGGCAAGCCGCACGTGCACCACCCGCACTCCACCATCAGCGCCATCAGCAAAGACGGCGAAGACCAGCACATACGCCGTCCGGCGCCTGGCCGACCCAACTCGCAGCCGGCTCTCCACGTCCTCAGCGCATCATGGTTGCGGCCATCGTGCGGCGAATGCAGGGAAACGGACCAGGTCAGCCATCTCAGGTACTGCCCTGCCCAGCCAACTCAATGGCACGGCCGTTTCTGCGAGTTGGAGCCTCCGGACCGGGCCGGGCTGCCGGACGGGTGCGCGAGACGTACGTGAGACGATCGGGAAACAGGCCACAGGGGGAGGAATTTCATGGGCGGCAAGGGCCGGCTGCATGTCAGTGCGGAACTGGCGGGGGTGCTGGAGCGGATCGACGCGCTCGGCGGGATGCTCGATGAACGGGCCGATGCCGCCGAGGAGTTGGGGAGACTGCCGGAGGACACGGCGCGGGCTCTGCTGGACACGGGGATCGTACGGGCCGAGCTCCCGCTGAGCCTGGGCGGATACGAGTTCGCGCCCCGGCAGCTGATCGAGACGGCGGAGCGGGTGAGCTACCACGACGCCGCGGCCGGGTGGACCATGTTCGCACTGCAGATGATGACCGGGACCACCGCGGCGTACCTCGCCGGGGACGCGGCGGCCGAACTGTTCCCCGACGTGCCGAACGGGAAGTACGCGCTGCTCTCCGGGCACGGCACACGCCCCGGCCGGGCCGTCCCGGTGGAGGGCGGCTACCGGGTCAGCGGCCAGTGGCAGTTCGCCTCCGGGATGGCGCACGCCACCCACATCCACAGTGCGATCCAGGTCGAGGGCACCGGTGAGCTGCGGGTCCTCGCGATGCCGAAGTCGCAGGTCACCCTGGACGGCAACTGGGACGTGCTCGGGCTGCGCGCGACACACAGCATCGACTACCACTGCACCGATGTGTACGTACCGCACGAGTACACCTACGTCGCGACCACGGACACCCCGGTCAACGGCGGCGCCGTCTACCGCCTCGGCCTGGTCAACATGTCAGCGATCGGGCACACGGGCTGGGCCCTCGGCGTCGGCCGGCGGCTCCTGGACGAGCTGAAGCGGATCGCCGCGGCGCGGACCGGTTCGCGGGGCGCCGCGGTCGACACCTCGCAGTTCCACGCCGAGTACGCGACGGCGGAGGCCAGGCTTCGGGCAGCCCGGGCCTGGGTGAACGACGTCTGGCAGGACGTCGAACAGACCCTGGACCAGGGTGAGTTGCCGAGCACGGAGCAGGACACCCTGATCCGTCTCGTGCTCCATCACACGACCTCGACCGTGTACGAGGTGGGCCGCACCGTGCACCGCTGGGCCGGCTCGGCGGCGATCCGCCGCGGCCCCATCGACCGCTTCCTGCGCGACCTCGGCACGGGCACGCAGCACATCACGTCGAGCCCGGTCGTGCTCCAGAACTGCGGCAAGTGGCTGAGCGGCGCCCAGCCCGATGCCCGGTGGAGTTTCCTCGACCTGACCTGACCTGACCATCCGGGGCCGGCGAGCGGGGCCCCGACCACCTGAGGCCGGCCCGCGTCCAGGCCAGCCAGCGCCAAGTCAGCAGTTGGAGGGTGGTTCTGGTCGCCCGGCGCGGCGTGCGACGCGTGCGCGGCGGGCAGGATGCGGTGGGCACAGACAAGGGGGCAGGGGCATGGCCGTATACATGCGGGAGCAGGAACTGGCGGGGCTGCGCTGGCTCGTGGTGAGCGGAGCAGGCCGAGAGGTGTTCCATGCGCTCGGGGCAGCCGCACGGGACAGTGTCCGGAAACTTGTGGATTCGCCCGACGAGGACGACGGCCTGCAGAGGTGGCTGTGGAGTGCCGCGGGCAAGGAGCACTTCGGACGGCTTGTGGGGGCCACGAGCCGCAGTTGCGGACCTCAGCTGGCAGAGCTCGCAGCGCTGGCCGACGGAAGCGGCGTCGACTTCGAGGAACTGCTGGTGATGAACCTGCGGGGGGATCTCGGCGTGGAGGACGGCACTGGGTGCAGCGATCTGGGCTGGCGGTCTGAGACGGCGTTCGTGGCACACAACGAGGACGGCTCTCCGCCGGCGACGGTCACTTGATGCTTGTCACGCTGGCCATCGATGGGCAGGCCCCGGTGACCGCCTTGTGGTATCCCGGATTTCTCACCGCGAACGCATTCACTGCCACCGGCGACGGCCTGGTCTGGGGTGTCAACCACATCCCCGTCGTACGCCCCGGCCTCACCGGCGCGGGGCGGCACTTCGTCGCCAGGGCCATGCAACAGGCGCCGACACTGGACGCCGCCGTGGCCCATCTGCGCGCCCATCCCAGCGCCGGCGGCTACGCCTACACCATCGGCGAACGCGCCAGCGGCCGGGTCGCCGTGGTGGAAGCCGTCGCCGGTCACGTCACGGTGACCGAGGCGGGGCCCACTCAGCCTCTGCGCTGGCACACCAACCACCTGCGCCACCGGTCCGACCCCGCCGATGCCCCAGCGCTCCTCGGTGACAGCCCGGCGGCCCGCGCCCACGCCTCCCGCTACCAGGAGAGCCTGGCCCGCGGCCGGGCTCTGGCAGCCCTTGAACCGCCCGGCGGAGCCCCCGCCACCCCCTGGTTCATGGAACCACTCACCTCGGCCCCTCTGCCGCACGGCGTGCACCGCACAGCGGCAGGTGCCGACCCGCTCATGACCTTGTGCACCCTGATCGCCGACCTGTCCAGTGGAAGCGTCACGCTGCGCGGCCGCAGCGGGGAGACCGGACAGCTCGCGTTGTCGGCCTTCATCCGAGGCACCATGCTCGTCACTGACCGAGCCCGACCCACGGACGAGCTGGGTGTGTCCGACTCTGATGCTCAGAATCGGCCGACTGGTTGGTTCTGACCGCCCTTCGTGAAGGATCACCTCGGCGCTGGCCGTGAGTGAGTGCTTTCGCCGGCAAAGCCCCCGCAGCTCAGGCCGGTGCGCGGTGCTGGGTGGCCTGGACGCGAGCGGCCCGCCCTGCTCACCAGCTACGACGCCGAGCGTCGCCCAGTCGGCGTGGAGGTCGTCGGCCGGACCGTGCGGCACGCCACCCACGGCATCGAGGCCGACCCCGACGATCCGCGGACCGTGATGATCCGCGAGGCCCAGCTGCTCGTCGACTATCGGGGCGGCCCGCTGGCCCGCGCCCCGTACGGACCGCCCGACGCGCCCCTGCCCGGCGACCGGGGCCCGGACTGCACCGGGCTGAAGGGGCCCTTGGCCACCTACCCGTTGCGCCTACTCGACGTCCTGCGTGGCCGATCCACACCGAACGTCGCCGACACCCTGGCCGATCCCGGATACCGCGACGCCGCCGGGGAATTCGCCCGGCTCTACCGCCCGGACGGCCCGACCGGCTTCGTCATCCGCCCCGAAAACGTCGGCACCATCCCGGGCAAGCCGAAACCCATCCGGATCTCCGCCGCGTCCGCCCCCGAGGCCGGCACAGCGCTAGCGTTGGGTCCCATGATCGTATGGCTCAACGGCACCCACGGCGCAGGCAAGACGACGACCAGTGCGCTCGTGCAGCAACTGATCCCGGATTCACGGGTGTTCGACGCCGAGAAGGTCGGCGAGACGCTCATGGACATCACGCCGGGGCTGCCCGGGACGGACAACTTCCAGCACTGGCCGCCGTGGCGGCCGCTCGTCGTCGAGACCGCCCGCCGCGTGCTCGACTACACCGGCGGCACTCTGGTGATGCCCATGACGGTCCTGGTCGAGGAGTACTGGCGCGAGATCAGCACAGGCCTAGCCCACCATGCCATCCCTGTACGGCACTTCGTCCTCCACGCCGACCAGGACACCCTCCGCGGGCGCATCGCGGGAGACACGGATCTTGGCCCCAACTCCCCCTTCCGCCTCAAATACCTCAAGCCCTACGCCGAGGCAGCCCGCACCTGGCTGCACAGTGAGGCCGAGGTCGTCGACACCACGCACCTCACGCCCGCCCAGGCCGCCCAGCAGATCGCAGAGGCGGTCAAGAGTTGAGGGCCGCCCGGCTCACCAGGTCTTGCCGGCCTGCTCTCCGATCGTGCGGTTGATCCGGTTGAAGAAGTTGGTCAGCGCGATCTCCAGGATGATCGCGTTCAGCTGCTCCTCGCCGAAGTGATCGGCGGCGGCGTCCCAGATCTCGTCGGTCACGCCCGGTGCGCCGTCCTGGAGCCGGGTGGCGGCCTCGGTCAGGGCGAGGGCCGCACGTTCCTGGTCGGTGTAGAAGGGCGTCTCGCGCCACGCGACCACGTTGTGCAGCCGCTCGTCTGTCTCACCGGCCTTCTTCGCCGCCTCGATCGAGGCGAAGACGCACGGGCTGCAGCCGTTGATCTGGCTCGTACGCAGATGGATCAGCGACAGCAGGTGCTTGTCGGCGCCCCCGGCGTGAATCGCCTTGTAGAGGTGCTGGATCGCTGTGATCACGTCGGGGTTCGCCGGGCTTGTCACACGTGCTTCCATCGGTGCTGCTCCTTCATCGGTTACCTGCGCCCCTTCGGGCCCGTCATACCCACGACGGAGCAGAGCCGAGGAAGGTAACCAGATGTCCGACACCAGTCCGACGGACCCGATGGCCGAGGCGTACGAGGCGTTCGAGGCCCAGCGCGACCGGCTGCGCGCGGTCGCCCACCGCATGCTCGGATCGCACGCGGATGCCGAGGACGTGGTCCAGGAGGCGTGGCTGCGTCTCTCCCGCCAGGACGCGGCGACCATCCACAACCTCGCCGGCTGGCTGACCACGGTGGTCGGCCGGATCAGCCTCGATGTCCTGCGATCTCGCCAGGCCCGCCCGGAGGCGTCCTACGACGAGGGCCTGTCCGAGCTCGTGGTGACGCTCGACGACGGTCCTGCTCCCGAGGACGACGCGGTGCTCGCCGACTCGGTCGGGCTCGCGCTGCTCGTCGTCCTGGAGTCGCTCGGGCCGAGCGAACGCCTCGCGTTCGTGCTGCACGACCTGTTCGCGGTGCCGTTCGTCGAGATCGGCCAGATCCTCGGCAAGTCCACCGCCGCGACCAAGATGCTCGCCAGCCGCGCCCGCAGGAAGGTACGGGCGCTTGAGCGGCCGACCGGCGTCGGACGGGAGCAGCGAGAGGTGGTTCAGGCCTTCCTCGCGGCGGCTCGTCGCGGCGACTTCGAGGAGCTGCTGCGGGTACTCGACCCCGAGGTGAAACTGACCGTCGACACCCCTTCCGGCGTGGTCGTGGCCCTCGGCGCCACCAAGGTCGCATCGGGCGCGCAACTGTCCGCCGGCGCGGCCGCACAGGGGCGGGCGGTGCTCGTCAACGGCCTTCCGGGGATCGTCTCCTGGCACGAGGACGGCACTCCGCTCTCGGTCCTCGCGTTCAGCGTCGTCGACGGCCGGATCAGCGACATCACGGTCGTGGTCGCCCCGGCCAGGCTCGCGCTGATGGACCTGCCGGATCCGGCTTGAATTGCTGCTAGAAGGTGTAGCGGGTGTGGCTGAACACCTGGCCGTCGTGCCCGAAGCCGTACGCCGTGCCGGGTGCCACCGCGAACAGCAGGTCGTTGCCCTTGCGGATACTGTCACCGAAGCCGTAGAAGGTCCCCTGCGGCGAGGTGATGTGGTCCCCGTACTGCTCCTCGAACGCGGCGATGACCTCGTCCTGCCGCGCCGGATCCGTCACCCGTTCCGCCGTGCCCTCGACCACGATGTCGAGGCCTTCGGAGAGTGAGTTGCGCCCTGTGGTGAGTACGCAGTGGGCATTGCCGGCCAGGTTCTTCGCCTTCTGCTCGCCCGGCCCTGTGCTGAAGTGCAGTGCCCCGTCGTGCCAGGCGGCGATCAGCGGCGTGACGTGCAGCCGGCCGTCCGGCCGGACCGTGGTGATCCAGAAGACCTCGGCGACCCGCAACCCGCGCTGGGCCTCGGCCCAGTCGGTGGCGGTGACGTTCTCCGCTCCCGGGCGCGGGTTGAGCGCGGAGCTGTAGCGGGCGTCGAGCTCGGTCCTGGGCTGCTTCGGCGTCATGCGGAACTCCTTTCCCTCTTCTTGAAACGAAGGCTACGCAGTCCGGCGCCCGACGGCGCGCAGGCCCGGCGGGGCGCAGCACGGCGCATCCAGGCCGTGTCGTCACCGCGCACTGGTCGTGTCATCACCGCGCACTACAGGAACGGCGGGAGCCGTCGGTGCGCCAACTCCCGGCCAGTTTCTCCTTTCTGAGGACAAAGCATGGACGACGCGAGGCCCGCTTCGTACGCTGGGCGTCGCTCTCGTACGGAAGTCAGTGCAAGGCGCGGCCGAATGCCGCCGCCCGCACCACCGGTATGTGCAGGAACTCCACTCCGCGGACGCGGGCGGCCGAGGCGGCCCGGGCCGCCTCGCAGCGCGCAGCAGGAGACAGAGTGACGCCACCTCATGAGCACCCCACGCGCACCACGCGCCCCACGTTCCCATCCCGCATCCGACGGCGTACGCGTCTGAGACGGCGTAGAGCCACCGGGATCCTCCTCGGGCTGCTTATGGCCGGAGGCGCGCTCACCTCGCCGAGCACCGCCGGTGCCGACACCGACGCCGACACCGGCCGGAAACCTTTCGCCGACCTGCCGCCGCAGGAACCCGGCGTCACCCTCCGGGTGTTCGACATCCAGTCGCCGCTCAGCAAGCTCTGCGACCTCAAACCCGCCCAGACCCCCAACGTCGACAAGCTGATCCCCACCGTCGACTGGTCCTCCACCGAAGGCTTCGGGTTCAGCGACAACTTCGTGTCGCAGATCACCGGCAACATCAACGTCCCCGCCGACGGCGCGTACACCTTCCGGCTGATCAGTGATGACGGTTCCCGTCTCTTCATCGGCGACAAGAAGGTCGTCGATCACGACGGACTACACGGCGCCGAGCCCAAGGACGGCGAGATCACGCTCACGCCGGGCTACCACCCCCTGCGCATCGACCACTTCGACCGCAGCTACGACCAGCAGGTCACCCTGCAGTGGAAGCCGCCCGGCGCCGACGCCTTCACCCTCGTACCGAACTCCGTGCTCAGCACCGACGCCGGCGTGGTGCGGGTCACCGCGCCCGGCCGCAAAGAGTGCGAGGGCAGCTACGACACGCCTGGTGACGGTCTGCCGCTGAAGTCCGTCAACCCCGGCTACACCCTGACCGACCTGCGCCCCAAGGGATTTGAGCCGCAGGTCTCCGCGATGGACTGGCTGCCCGACGGCCGGCTCGCGGTGACCACCTGGGGCGGCAGCCAGGAGACCAAGGGCCAGGTGTACGTCCTGGACAACGTCACCGGCGACACCGGTCCTGACAAGGTCACGTACAAGAAGATCGCCGACGGGCTCAAGGAGCCGATGGGCATCAAGTACGTGGACGGGAAGCTGTATGTGTCCGAGAAGCATCAGCTGACCGAGCTCGGCGACATCGACGGGGACAACGACGCGGGCGAGACGCGGAAGATCGCCGAGTGGCCCTACGGCGGGAACTTCCACGAGTTCGCCTTCGGGCTGCTCTACGAAGACGGGAATTTCTATCTGAATCTGTCCGTCGCCATCAACTACGGCGGCGCGACGACCGATCCGCAGCCCGCCGCCAACCGCGGCACCACCATCAAGGTCAACAAGGCGAGCGGGAAGGTCAGTTACCTGGCGGGTGGTCTGCGCACCCCCAACGGCATCGGTCGCGGACCGGACAACGAACTGTTCGTCACCGACAACCAGGGCGGCTGGCTGCCCGCCTCGAAACTCGTACACATCAAGCAGGACCGGTTCTTCAACCACTACACCAATCCTGACGGACCGTTCGACGACAAGAGCGTCACCAAGCCGGTGCTGTGGCTGCCGCAGAACGAGATCGCCAACTCCCCCAGCACTCCCATGACCGTGGAGAAGGGGCCCTTCGCCGGGCAGTTGATGTTCGGCGACGTCACCTACGGCGGGCTGCAGCGCGCCGACCTGGAGAAGGTCGACGGCGAGTTCCAGGGCGCCGTTTTCCGGCACACCCAGGGACTGGAATCCGGCATCACCCGCATCTCCACCGGGCCCGACGGGGCCATCTACACCGGCGGGCTCGGCGCCGACGGCAACTGGGGGCAAGAAGGCAAACTCCGCTTCGGCCTGCAAAAGCTCACCCCGAACGGCAAGACCGCCTTCGACATCAAGACCATGCGCGCCACCCGCGACGGCTTCAAACTCACCTACACCAAACCGCTGTCGGACAAGACCGTCGAGAAACTGACCAGCGGCGCCTACTCCGTCGAGCAGTGGCGCTACGCCCCCACCCCCGCCTACGGCGGCCCCAAGGTCGACGAGGAAGCCCTGCCCGTCACCGGCGCCCGCGTCTCGGATGACCGCCGCACCGTCCACCTGACCATCCCCGGCCTCAAGAGCAACCGGGTGGTGCATGTGCGCTCACCACGCCCCTTCTCCTCCACCGACGACGAGCAACTCTGGTCCACCGAGGCCTGGTACACGCTCAACGCACGCCCGGGCCACGACGAGCCGGTCACCTCCTACGACGCCGAGTCGGCGCGGCTGTCCGGCGGCGCGGACATCGACACCGAGCACGCCGGCTACACCGGCGGCGGCTTCGTCGACGGCATCAAGGACCCCGGCGCGTCCGTCACCTTCGACGTCGAGGCCCCCGCCAAGGGCACCTACACCGTGGGCCTGCGCTACGCCAACGGCCCCCACCCCTCGGCCGGCACCAAGACCCTCGGCGTCAGCGTGAACGGCGGGAAGGCGCGCCAGACGAGCCTCCCCTCGACCGAGACCTGGAAGCGCTGGTCGACCAAGACCGAGCAACTCGCCCTGCGCAAAGGCCACAACACCATCACGTACGCCTACCGGCCCGAAGACACCGGCAACGTCAACCTCGACATGATCGAGGTACGCCGGCCGGGCAGCCGCATCGACCTCTTCTCCGGCGGCAGCACCTCCACCGCCTGGCAGCACACCGACGGCCGCAGCGTCGAATGGCCGCACACGGCAGAGAAGTCGATCGAAGTGTGCTGCGGGGACATCCGCACCAAACAGGCCTTCGGCGACTTCAAACTGCACGCCGAATTCCGCGTACCAAAACTGCCCGACGACGTCACCGGACAAGACCGCGGCAACAGCGGTATCTACCTCCAGGAACGCTACGAGATCCAGATACTCGACTCGTACGGAGTGGAGAAACTCGCCGCGAACGAAGCCGCGTCCATCTACAACAAGAAGGCCGCCGACCACAACGCCTCGACCGCGCCCGAGACTTGGCAGACGTACGACATCACCTTCCGCGCCGCACGCTTCGACGCCGACGGAAAGAAAACCGCCGACGCCAGGATCACCGTGGTGTGGAACGGCAAGAAGGTCCACGACGACGTGGCCGTCGACGGCCCGACCGGCGCGGGCGATCCCGAATCCACGGCAACCGGAGCGATCCGGCTGCAGGACCACGGCAACAAGGTCCGCTTCCGCAATATCTGGATCGAACCGGTCGACTGAAACCAGAGCACTGAACCAGAGCACTGAACCAGAGCACTGAACGAGAGGACCGATCGATCCGGTGCTCTCCGGGCCGTCAAGGCACGACCCGGAG
>NZ_JBHYIG010000047.1:0-40448 GCF_042740015.1 Streptomyces sp. NPDC059037 | reverse complement strand
TGCGCTGCGACCGCTCGGCGGGCGCGGCCCGCCCCCCCCCCCCCGGCCCGGGGGGTGAGGAACTGCGAGCGCATCGCGTTCGCGATCGGCCGGAGGAAGTCGCGCACGGCGATCTCGGCCAGCGGCTGGTGCACATCGCCGTACCCGATGGCGTTGAACGAGATGTCGATGCGCCCCTCGCGCGCGGCGATGCCGTCGACGTAGCTGTCCACGGCCTGCTCGTCCAGGGCGTCGACGACGCCGGTCTCCGCCACGCCGCCCTGCGCGCGGATCGCGTCGGCGACCGCGTCGAGTGTCTTGCCGGTGCGTCCTGCGAGGTGGACCCGCGCGCCCTCGCGGGCGAAGGCGCGCGCCACCGCGCCGCCGATCGGCCCTCCGGCCCCGTACAGCACGGCCACCTTGTTCTCCAGCAGCATGTCCCGGTCCTTCCTCGTGGTGCGAGTCCGGTGCGGCCCGGATCTCGGAAGGTACGTCGGGACGGGCCGCCGGATTTCGACATCCGGCGGCGCGTCGCTGCTACCGCACCTCTTCACCGCCCACCACGACCAGCTCCGCACGCGTGCCGGGAATGTCCTCGGGGCGTACGCGCAGGATGTCGCGGGACAGGACGACGAAGTCGGCGAGCTTGCCGACGGTCAGGGAGCCGCGGTCGGCCTCCAGGAAGTTGGCGTACGCGGACCCCATCGTGTAGCCGTGGATCGCGGTCTCCACGTCCAGCGTCTCGCCCGGCTGCCAGGCGTCGCCGCCGCCGAGGGGGCGGCGGGTCAGGGCCGTGTAGATGCCGGCCATCGGGTCCATCTCGGCGACGTTCCAGTCGCTGGAGAGGGCGAGCACCGCACCCGCCTCGTGCAGGCTGCGCATCGGCCAGGCCTTGTGCCAGCGCTCGGCACCGACGTTCTCGGCCCAGTCCTTGCCGGGCCCCGCGATCTCGGGGGCGCAGTGGCGCGGCTGCATACAGGCGACGACACCGAGCTCGGCGAAGCGCGGCGTGTCGGCGGGGTCCAGGCACTCGACGTGGACGACCTGGTGGCGGGCGTCGCGCGGGCCGTTGAGGGAGCGGGCGTGCTCGACGGCGTCCAGGACGGTGCGGATGCCGCGGTCGCCCGTGGCGTGCACGAAGCACTGGAAGCCGCGGGCGTCCAGCTTGGCGAGCAGCTCCGCGAACTCGTGCGGGGGATAGAACGTGTCGCCCCGGTGGTGCCCGCACCCGGCGTACGGCTCAAGGAGAGCGGCCGTGCGCGGCTCGACGACATCGTCGATGTACAGCTTGAGCGGGCCGACCCGCAGCCGGTCGTCGGCGAAGTCCCGCGCGGCCGCGGCGAAGTCGTCCAGGTCCGCGTCGGTCGTCCCGCGCGGATGGAAGAGCGCGGCGACGATGCGCGAACGCAGCCGCCCTTCCGACCGGGCGCGGCTGAAGAGCGCCAGGTCGTCCAGTGAGTTCTGCGGCTCGACGACCGTGGTGATGCCGTACCCGATCGCGTCGTCCAGGCTCTTGGCCAGACGGCCGTACTGCCGGTCGGGCGAGGCCCACGGCACGCCGAGCTCGTTCAGCGCCCGGTGGCCGTCGCGGGAGAGCCCCTTCACCGCGAAGTCCTTGATGAAACCGGTGGGTTCGCCGGTCTCCGGGTCGGTCTCGGCGCGGCCGAACGCCAGCGACGTACGGTCGCGGTCCACGCCGAGGCGGCGCAGCGCGGCCGTGTTGAGCCAGGCGGTGTGCACGTCGTAGCTGAGGACGAAGGCCGGGGTGTCCCCGGTGACGGGGTCGAGATCGGCGGCGTTCGGCATGCGGCCGCCGGGGATCGCCGAGTAGTCGAAGGCCTCGGCCTCGATCCAGCCGGCGTCCGGGTGCTGGTCGCGCCAGGCGCGGATGCGGTCGTGGATCTCGGCGAGGGTGCGGGCCCCGGCGAGCTGTACGCAGGCGTCGTCGGAGCCGAGGCGTACGTGGTTGTGGGCGTCGATGAAGCCCGGCAGGACAAGACGTCCGCGCCCGTCGACGACCCGGGTGGCATCGCCGGTCCAGGAGTCCGCGTCCCCGTCGGGGCCGAGCCACACGATGCGCCCGTCCCGCACGGCGAGGGCCTCTGCCGACGGGAGGTCCGGGTCGACGGTGTGGATACGGGCGTTGCGCAGGACGAGGTCGGCGGGGCCGGGGACGGTGCTGGTCATGAGGGGTGAACTCCTGGGGTGGTGCGGATGGTGGTGCGTGTCGTGCGCCGGCAAGGGGTGCTTCAGGCCGAAGTGGAGGCGGGAGCCGGGGCGGCGGCGGGGATACCGCGGCGGGCGAGCGCCCAGTACACGAGCCCGGCGACCACCGAGCCGATGAGCGTGAGGTCGCCGCCGCCGAGCGGTGCGACCAGGGGTCCTGTCCACAGCTCGGAGTCGCAGGTCAGCGCGGCGAAGGCCATGCCGGCGACGAGGGCGGCCATCCCGGCGGGGTGGAATCCGGCCCGGTACCAGTACGCCCCGTCGCGCCCGGTGGTGTGCAGCGCGCCCGTGTCGTAGCGGCAGCGCCGCAACAGCATGTCGGCGAGGAACACCCCGCCCCACGGCGCGAACACGATGATCAGCAGGGAGAGGAAGCTGAGCAGTGACTCGGTGAAGTCGGTAAGGAAGAGCGCGCCGAGCGAGCCGAGCGCCGTGACGACGATGCTGATGACGATGGCCTTCGCGCGGCTCCAGGGGATGCCGAGCACCTGCAGGTTGAGGCTGGAGGAGTAGAGCGTGAGGATCGAGTTGGTGACCGAGCCGCCGAGCACGAGCAGCAGGAACACCGCCTGGAACCAGCCCGGGAGCAGCTTCTCCACGCCCGCGACCGCGTCCGTCATGTCGGCCTGCGTGGCGGCCGCGACCCCCGCGACGCCGAGCGCGACGGAGGAGACGAAGCCGCCGAGCGCGCCGGTGAGGGTGATGGAGCGCAGCGAGGTGTCCCGGGGCAGATAGCGGGTGTAGTCGGCGGGCATCGGCAGATACGAGAACGGCCCGGCCAGCATGACGACGAACGCCCAGGTCCAGCCGGAGAAGCCCGCGCCGCCGCCCGATGCGGCGCCGAAGTCGGCGTCGGGCAGCACGAAGAGCAGCAGCACCCCGAATCCGGCGGCCAGGACGTACGCCATCCAGCGTTCGGCGAGCTGCACGGTCGCGTGCCCCCACATGGCCACCGCGAAGGTCATCACGAGGGTCACCGCGAGCGCGAGGCCACGCGCCGCGTCCCCGCCGCCCGTCCAGCCGAGGTCGGTGAAGAGGGCCTCAAGGGCGAGCGTGCCGACCACGGTGTTCACGATGGTGTAGCCGATGGAGACGACCCAGTTGAGCAGCCCGGCGGGCCAGTTCCCGAGGACTCCGAAGGCCGCCCGGGAGATGACCAGGGTCGCGGTGCCGGTGCGGATGCCGCTGAGGCCCGCCGCGCTGATGACGAAGAACGCGAGACCGCCGATCACGACCACGGCGGTGGCCTGCCAGAAACTGAGGCCGAAGCTGACGGCGAGGGCGCCGTTGATGACGTACGTGAAGGTCAGATTGGAGCCGAACCAGAGCCAGAACAGATCCTTGGCGCTGCCGTGCCGGTCGGCGTCGGGGATCGGGTCGATGCCGTGGGTCTCGACGCGGAACACCTCGTCGCTGGTGACTCCCGTTGCCTGTCTTGCCATGCGGGCACCTCGCTCTCCGGCACCCAGACTTTGAATGCCGTTCTATAACTTTGAATGGCATTCAAAATGAGGCACGGGTCAGGGAGACGTCAAGACCCTGCGCGAAATCGACGGGGAACGGCCCGGATAGGCTCCCCGGCTAGGCTCGAGGACGTGGAGCGGGACGCGGGAACCGGAACGGGAGCAGGCGTGGCACGACGGCGGGACGGGCAGGTCGCGCGGGACCGGATGCTCGAGGAGGCGATGACGGCGATCGCCGAGAACGGCCTCGCGGCGCTCACCATGTCCGCGCTTGCCGACCGCCTGGGCACCAGCGGCGGGCACATCCTGTACTACTTCGGCAGCAAGGACCGCCTGCTCCTCGAGGCGCTGCGCTGGAGCGAGGCGGCGCTCGCCGAGGAACGCCGTGCGCTGCTCGCGGGCCGGACGGCACCGGCCCGCAAACTCGACCGCTTCCTGCGGATGTACCTGCCCGCGGGGCCGCGCGACCCCCGCTGGATGCTGTGGATCGAGCTGTGGGCGCGCGCCGGTGCGAACGAACCGCTCCGCACGGCGCAGGACGAACTGGACCACGGCTGGCAGCAGGACCTGGAGGCGCTGCTCACCCAGGGCGCGGAGCGGGGCGTCCTCACGGTGGACGACGCCGCGGGCCGTGCCGGTGAACTCCTCGCGCTGCTCGACGGCCTGAGCACCCGTGTCGTCCTGGGTCAGCGCGGCGCGGACCGTGGGGGCGCGCTCGCCTCGGCGCGCTCGGCGGCCGAGCGGCTGATCGGGCGGCCCGAGCCCACGGGTGCGTAGCCCGAGCGGCCGAATGGGCAGGTCATGACCGGGCCGGAGCGTGGCAGTCTCCAGGCATGACCGAAAGCGCGAACCTCCATGTGGCCCATCCTCGGATCACGGTCCTTGGCGTCAATCCCGGCCGGCCCCCCTTCCGCATCGTGGAGATCGACGGCGAGGTGGTCGGCGAGGCCACGGGGCTCGTCGACGTACTGGAGGTCGCCGCCCGGGCGGGCGTCGTCGTGCACGACGCGGATGATCCGGAGGTCGTGCACTGGGTGGGCGGCGACAAGTTCAAGTGGAAGCCGAGCTGACAGGGTCAAGTGGAGGCAGAGCTGGAGACGGCCGACCCGGTGACGGGGGAGCCGGGGACAGTGGAGCCGTCGTCCCCGGACCGCGTGCGAGGGTGCGGATCGAGGTCGTAGATCCTTGCGAGCAGCTCTGCCTCGTTGCCCGTCAGGCCCGCGCGGCGCAGCGCCTCGTCGGCCTCCGCCATCGGTCCGGCGAGCAGCGAGGCCGCGGCGGCCGTGGGGACGGGACCCGTCAGGGCCGCACGTGCGGTGTGCAGCAGCCGCAAGCAGGCCTGGGCGGCGGCCAGTTCCGGGGTCGGCGTGCTGGTCATGGCAGAGCTCCTTAGCGCGGGTCGGTCCGGCCGGCGGTGGCACCGGTGGACCTTCCACTCTTGCGCATGGGTCTGACAATCGCGGTTCTAGGCGGTCGTGCCGAAGTCCGCTGCGGGTCAGCAGCGCCCCGAAAGGGGCGCGGGGCTGTGACATGTGCGGCTCCGCCGCGTGGGCGCGACCAGCCACGACGAACCCGCAGACGCATGCCGCACCCCCCGCGGAGCGCTCACGCGGCCCCGCCCCGGCGGCTGAGCCGCAGCGTGAGCCCGTCCGGCATGAGTGTCAGACGCTCGGCGACCCGCAGCCGGTAGCCCGGATCGGGGTGCAGGTCGTAGCGGCGCAGCAGCAGACCGAGGATCAACGTGGCCTCGTGCAGCGCGAACTGACGGCCGATGCAGGCACGGGCGCCGGTGCCGAACGGCTTGAAGACATGGGCGGGCCGGGCCCGGACGGCGGATGGCGCGAACCGGTCCGGATCGAAGGTCTCGGGGTGCTCGCCCCACGCCTTCGGGTCACGGTGCAGCAGCGTCGCAAGGACCAGCGCCCAGGCCCCCTCGCGCATCGGATGTGCGCCGCCGAGCGTCGTGTCCTGCCGGGCCTGGCGGGAGAAGCCGGGGGCGGTGGGCCACAGCCGCAGCGACTCGTCGAGGACGCGGCGCAGATAGCGCAGCTTGGCGACCTGCTCGTACGCGGGTTCCGCCACGTCACCCCAGATCTCGTCGACCTCGGCCTGTGCGCGGGCCAGGACCTCGGGGGAGCGCGACAGGTAGTGCAGCGCGAACGACAGGGCGCCCGACGTCGTTTCGTGCCCGGCGACCAGGAAGGTGATGACCTGGCGGCGGATGTTCTCGGCGGAAAGACGCTCGCCGGTCTCGGGGTGGGCGACCTCCAGCATCCGGTCGAGCAGATCGCCGGTGCCCTGGCCGGGCGCCGCGCGCCGTGCCGCGACGACGTCGTCGACGGTGCGGTTGAGATAGGCCATGTCGGCCGTGTTGCGCCGCGTCGCACCGCGCAGCACCAGCGGGGCGAGCGCGGGCGGCACGACATTGCGGCGCTGGGCGTAGGACAGCGTGCCGACCATCGCCGTCACGAACGGATGCGGCCGGGACCGCTCGAAGGACCCGAAGTCGTGCCCGAACCCGGTGCGGGAGATCGTCTCCAGGGTCAGCTTCGTCATGTCGCCCGGCACGTCCACGGACCGGCCCGCCGCCTCGCGCTCGTCCCAGCGGGCCGTCAACTGCCGGGCGACGTCCAGCATCAGCGGGTGGTAGCCCGCCATCGCGTCACGGCTGAACCCCGGCGCGAGGACGTCGTGCGCCAGCTGCCAGTTGGGCTCGTGGTTGTAGGCGGTGAACAGGCCGTCCCCGGCGAGCGGCCGCAGATTGGCGACGCCGAGCCCGACATGCTTGGCGAACCGTGACTCGTCGGCCAGCTCCGCCGCGAGCTCGGCACCCCAGACGAAGACGATCTCCTTGCCGAAGGCCTTGCGGCGGAAGATCGGCCCCAGGGCCCGCCCGATCCGCATCGAATCCTGCACGGGCGTACGCACGTTGGCGCCGAGGACATCGCCGATCAGGGGCACGCGGCGCGGCGGATGCGGAACGAGGTCGAGCCGCGGCCACCCGAGCTCGGCACTGCGGAACCCCTTCGGCATGGGGGCACCCGCCGGCTCCGCCACCTGAGACAACTGCGCCATGAGTGCCATCTCCCTTGTGCCACGCGCTCGTCGAGCCTGTTGTACGCGGATTCAATAAGGCGTTTCAGTCTGGTCCCCTTATTGAATCCACGTCAAGTAAGGTGCTCCCATGGCCGCGAAACCGCAGGAACGCACGCGCCGCAGACTCAGTACCGAGGAGCGGCGCGAGCAACTGCTCACGGCGGGGGCGCGGCTCTTCGCGGAGAATCCGTACGACGACGTATGGGTCGAGCGGGTGGCGGAGATCGCCGGTGTCTCACGCGGCCTGCTGTACCACTACTTCCCGACCAAGAGCGACTTCTTCGCCGCCGTCGTGCAGCGCGAGAGCCGGCGCATGCTGCGGCTGACGGCAGCGGTGCCGGGGATCCCGGTCCGCGAGCAGGTCACCACGGGCCTCGACACGTTTCTTTCGTACGTGGAGGCGCATGCGGAGGGCTTCCGCGCCTTCCACCGGGCGCAGGCGACGGGCGACCCGACCGCGCGCAAGGTCTACCGCGAGAGCCTCGCGGCGCAGGAACACCAGATCCTTGAGGCCCTGGCCGCGGACCCCGAAGCGGCGGCCACCGCACACGACTTGCCCACGCTGCGCCTGGCCGTGCGCGGCTGGCTCGCGTTCATGGTGGCCGTCTGCCTCGAGTGGCTCGAGGAGCCGGAACTGCCCAGGGAACAGGTGCGGGACCTCTGCGCGAGAGCGCTCCTGGGCGCGATCTCGCCCTGAGGCTTAACGTACGTACACGTGCTCGGTCCACCACCCGGAGGTACCCGGATGAGACTGCCGAAGGCCGCACACACCGAACGCCCCTGGCGGATCCACGAACTCACCCGTGACTTCCAGGTCGAGGACGTGTGGGCGCTGCCCACGCCCGGCGGCCCCGACGACTTCCCCCGCCTGGTCTCACAGACCGTCTCCGGGAACTTCCCCGACGGCGCCCCGCTCGCCGCGCGCGTGCTCTGGGCGGCCCGGTGGAAGATCGGGAAGGTGCTCGGCTGGGACCGCCCGAAGTCCGGCATCGGCACCCGGGTGGCCTCGCTGCGCAACCGCCTGCCCAAGGACCTGCGGGACGCCCCGACAGGGCCGGTAGTTCGCCTCGCTGCCGTTCACCCCGCTGTACCTGCTGGCGGACGAGTGGGCGGCGGAGCTGGCCAACGGGACCGTGCACACCGTGCTGCACATGAGCTGGGTCCCGGACGGGTCCGGCGGCCACCGGGGCCAGATGGCGGTCCTGGTGAAGCCCAACGGCCTGTTCGGCGCCGCCTACATGGCCGCGATCAAACCCTTCCGGTACCTGATCGTGTACCCGGCACTGATGCGGAAGATCGAACGGGAGTGGCGTACGGGGTCGTGAGCGGACCGATGGACGGTGGTGTCAGCCGGGTCAGCGGGCCAGGTGGGTGCGCAGGAGGCCGGCCACCTCGTGGGCGGCCTCCTCCGGAATCCAGTGTCCGACTCCGGTCAGGGTGTGCACGGTGTACGGGCCGGTCACGAACCTGCGGGTGAGTCGGCGCCGGTACGGCCGAGCGCGGGGTCGCTGTCGCCCGGGACGCACAGGGTCGGGACGGTGACCTCGGCCAGGCGGCCCGGCGGATTGAACGGCATGGCCCGGTACCAGTGCAGGCGCCGGGGTGAGCGCGCCCGAGTTGAGCAGGAAGCCCGCGTCCCAACCACGTCGTCGACCTGTTCGGCCTGGGGGTCCTCGCGCCGGACAGCGGTCTGCGCCAAGGGACTTGAACCTGTCCGCCGGGACGGGAGCCATGATGGGGCCATGGCGTTGTCGACGGAGTTGACGGAGTTGTTGGGCGTACGGCACCCGATCGTGCTGGCGCCGATGGGCGGTTCGGCCGGCGGCGCGCTGGCCGCAGCCGTCTCCCGGGCGGGCGGGCTCGGGATGGTGGGCGGTGGCCATGGGGAACGGCCCTGGCTGGAGCGCGAGTTGGCGATCGTCGCGGAGGGAACTGCCGAACCGTGGGGAGTCGGCTTTCTGACCTGGGGGACCGAAGTCGACGCGGTGGAGCGCGCGCTGGAGTTCCGTCCCGCCGCGGTGATGTTGTCCTTCGGCGACCCGGGCCCGTTCGTCGACCGGATCCGCCGGTCCGACGCGGTACTGATGGTTCAGGTCACCGACCTCGATGAGGCGAGGCGAGCCGTGGAGGTGGGGGCCGATGTGATCGTGGCCCAGGGGACCGAGAGCGGTGGGCACGGTGCGCGGCACGGGCGGTCCACGTTGCCGTTCGTGCCGCTCGTGGTGGATCTCGCGGCGCCCGTACCGGTGCTGGCGGCAGGCGGGATCGCCGATGGCCGGGGCGTGGCCGCGGCGCTCGCCCTGGGCGCGGCCGGAGCGCTCATCGGCACACGTTTCCAGGCCACCACCGAGGCCCTTGTCGCCCCCTCGATCCGTACGGCGATCATCGAAGGCCGAGGCCAGGACACCGAGCGCAACGGCGTGTTGGACATCGCCCGCGGCGCGGGCTGGTCGACGGACCGGTACACCGCCCGCGTACTGAGCCACCCTTATCTCGACCGGTGGCGCGGCCGGGAGGCCGAGCTGGCCGGTGACGCGAAGGCGCGCCAGGAGTACCAGGACGACGTGGCACGAGGGGCGATTCCACCCCTGCCGGTCTGGGCGGGCGAGGCCGTCGACCTCATCACCGATGTGCCGTCCGCGGCCGACCTCGTGACCGACCTGGCTGCCCAGGCCGAGGACGCGCTGGCCCGTGCGGGAAGGCATCACCGGAACGACCGGCCACGGGGTTAGGGGACTTCGGCATCCGGCGAAACGGAATCTGTCCGGCTAGCGGTGCCGATGTGCTCCTGGAGTGTGCCCGAAGACACGGCGGAAGGCATCGATGAACGCGCTGGCGGACGACCAGCCGCACCTGTGTGCCACGGTGGTCACCGGGAGGTTCTCGGCGAGCAGGACCAAGGCGTGGTACAGGCGCAGTTGGGTGCGCCACTGCGGGAAGGTCATGCCGAGATCGGCCTTGAAGAGGCGGGAGAGCGTGCGGTCGCCGGCGCCGACCTCCCTGCCCAGTGCGGCCAGGGTGCGGTCGTCGGCCGGATTCATGCGCAGGATCTCGCACACCGCCTTCAGCTGAGGGGCGGTCGGGTTGGGCAGGTGCAGGGGCTGCTGGGGCGAGGCCCGCAACTGATCGAGCAACACGGCCCGCAGCCGCCCACGTTCGGGCCCGTCGTCGTGCGGGGTGCGCGTGTAGGCGAGGATCAGTTCACGAAGGAGGGGGCCGACTGCCAGCACGGTCGGCTCGTCCAGGCCGAGCGGGTTGTCACTCGCGGGCAGACCCACCAGGTGCAGCGCGAGTTCGCCGTGGGCCTGGTGAGCATGCACGGTGCCGGCCGGTACCCAGATGGCGCGCGTACCCGGCGCGATCCACGAGCCCGTGCTGGTCGTCACGGCCAGCACGCCCCGGCCCGCGTAGACGATCTGGTGGTCGTCGTGGCGGTGGGCGTCTATGGCGGCCCCCGGGGCCAGCCACTGGGTGCGGGTCGGCGCTACCGGCTCGTGGCGGATTTCCGTCATTGATCGGCAGTTTATCGGAAGCGCGACACGTTGCTCGGCGATGACCATGGCGATGTGCCAAGGAACAGATCCATCATCATGCTGTCGGTCGGCCACGCCTGCGTCGACGTCTACCAAGGCGCTGTCGCGTCGCTCGTCCCGTTCTTCGTCGCCGAGCGCGCTTACAGCTACGCCGCGGTCTCGGGCGTCGTGCTCACCGCGTCTCTGCTGTCCTCGGTCGCGCAACCGGTGTTCGGCGCGCTCACCGACCGCTGGGCCATGCCCTGGCTCCTGCCGGTGAGTACGATCCTCGGCGGACTGGGCATCGCCTTGAGCGGGTTGAGTGGTTCATACGCTCTGACGCTGGCGTTCGTGGCGGTGTCCGGTGTCGGGGTCGCCGCCTACCATCCCGAGTCCGCCCGCGTCGCGCGGCTCGTCAGCGAGGGCAGCCACAGCGCGATGGGCTGGTTCTCCCTGGGGGGCAACCTCGGCTTCGCCGCCGCGCCGCTCATGGTCACCGCCGTCGTCGCCTCCGGCGGTCTGCGCCTGTCGCCGCTGCTTGTGCTGCCGGCCCTCGCCGGCAGCGTGCTGTGCCTGCCTGTCCTGCGCGCACTGGAGAAGACCGTACGCGGCGGCTCCGGCACCGCGGTTGCGACGGGCGCCGACGACAGGGCGTCGTTCGTGAAGCTGTCGCTGGCCGTGGTCTGCCGGTCCGTCGTCTTCATCGGCCTGAGCACGTTCATCTCGCTCTACGCCAAGCAGCGTCTGGGAGGCGGTACGGCAGCGGGCACCGCGGCGCTGGTCGTGCTCTATCTCGGCGGCGCGGTCGGCTCCGTGCTGGGCGGCAACCTGGCCAACCGCTGGGACCGGGTCACTGTCGCCCGCTGGTCGTACCTCCTCACGATCGCCGCCGTCGCGGGGATCGTGTTCATCCCCGGCCCGGCGATCTACGTGTTCGTGGCGCTGACCTCCGCCGGCCTGTACGTCCCCTTCTCACTGCAGGTCACCCTCGGCCAGGACTACCTGCCCACACGCGTCGGCACCGCCAGTGGTATCACCCTCGGGCTGACCGTCAGCGTCGGCGGCCTGGTCAGCCCTCTCATCGGCAGCGTCGCCGACGCGACCTCCCTGCGTACCGCTCTGACACCACTGATCCTGATGCCCGCCCTGAGCTGGCTGTTGTTCCGCACACTGCCCGAACCCACCGCGCCGAAGCCCACGGCGGCGGCGGAACGGACCGGAGACGACACGGATGCCGGGGCAACCCCCGCATGCCCGGCCAACTCCTCGGCGTAGTCGGTCAAGCCACGATCTCGACGTACCCGTCGGTTCCGTGCACACGGATCCGCTGCCCGTCCCGGATCAGCCGGGTGGCCTGCTCCACGCCCACGACCGCCGGCAGACCGTACTCCCGGGCGATCACCGCGCCATGGGTCATCAGGCCGCCCACCTCCGTCACCAGGCCCGAGACTCCGACGAACAGCGGCGACCAGCTGGGGTCCGTGTAAGGCGTGACCAGGATGTCGCCCGCTTCGAGATCGGCGTCCGCCATGTCCAGGATGACGCGGGCCCGTCCCTCGACGGTCCCGGCGGAAACCGGCAGGCCGATCAGGGCGCCGGCCGGCACGTCGTCGCGCCGGTACGCCCCGGTGACGGCCTCACCGTCCGAGGTGAGCACCCGGGGCGGGGTGAGCGCGTGATACGACCTGAACGCCTCCTTGCGCTCCTTGATGAGCCGGTCATCCACCTGGTCCTGGTTCGAGCGCACGACGTCGTGGAGTTCCTGGAACGTGAGGTAGAAGCTGTCCTCCTTCTCGGAGAGCACGCCTGCCTGCACGAGCCGCTCGGCCTCCTCCAACAGGGCCTGCTTGTAGAGGAAGTAGCGGCTGACGATGCCGTACTTCGGGTACTCCCGGTACCCGATGAAGTTCCGGACCCGGTCGATCATCCGCTTGGTCTCGTCGGCCTTCTGCTCCCCGTCCGGCAGGGCCCGCAGGCGGGACAGCACGTCCTGTTCCTTCTGCAGCGCCCTCTGCTGTCCTTGCTCGAACCGCCGCTGGGCGGCGCCCGGTTCGAAGTTCCTGACGTTGTCGAGGATTACGGGAACGAGCGTGGTGGGGCGTTCGCGCCAGCGCGGCCTCGTGATGTCGATCTCGCCGACGCAGCGCATGCCGTACCGGTCGAGGTAGGACTCGATGGCGTCGCGCGCTTCGGTCCCGCCGCCCGCGAGCTTCGCCAATTCGTCCAGGAAGCCTTCGTCCTCGACGCCCTGAAGGAAGGCCACGACCTGCGGAAGCGGTCGGATCACGTCCGCGACGTCGAGCAGCGCAAGGCCCATCTCCGACGTGACGTTGTCGGGGGCGGAGAGCGTGAGCGTGTCCGCCGCGTTCTTCTCGCCCAGCCACTCCTGCAGCTGGTCGTTGAGCCACCACGTGGCCTCCATCCCCGCCATGATCGCCTGAAAGTTCAGCGGATCACTGAGGATTCGCTTGTGCTCCTCGAAGGCCTCGAGCAGGAAGTCGAACAGCGCCGGTCCGCTCTTCGTCCGGATGTCGCGCTCCAGGGCGGCGATGGATGCCCGGCTGCGCTCGATCAGCTCGGTGACGATGGCCGGATCCGCCTCGGTCGGGGCGGGCGGGCCGCCGACCGGGGGCCCGCCAGGGCCCGCGTCAGGGAGCGTCGGGATGAAATCGTCGCGGTCGATGACGGTCTCCAGAGCGTCCCTGATCAGCGGATCGCCTCTCCCCATGACGTCCAGGAGGGCGGCGCGGCTCGCGGGCGAGGCCAGGCGCCGGGTGACGTCGACGAACAGCCTCCCTGCGGCCTCGTGCATTGGCACCATGGCCGTCAGCTGCCACATGGAGAACCCCAGGGGCTTCATGGGGTCGGTCATCATCTGCTGATGACCGACGGAGACGTACACGTGATTCTCCTGATCGCCGCCCGGGGGGACGGGGACGGGGAACAGCGTCGTGATCGGCCGACTCTGAACGATCTGGAAGCCGTCGTCGACCAGGCACCATTCGATGTCCTGCGGGCGGCCGAAGTGCGCTTCGATCCGCCGCCCGAGCTGTACGAGCCACACGACCTGGGCATCCGTCAGCGCGGGCCGCTCCTGCCGCGGCGGGTCGATCGCCACTTCCTGCGTACCGCCGGCCGGCAGGGCGCGAACGGCACGCTGCTTGGCGGCGATCGCCTTGGCGACGACCGCACCGTCCTGCACCGTGAAGACGTCCGGGTTCACCAGGCCGGAGACCAGGGCCTCGCCGAGGCCGAAGCCGGCGTCCACGGTGGCGACCTTGCGGTTGCCCGTGACGGGGTCGGCCGTGAACAGGATGCCGGACGCTTCCGGGAAGACCATCTGCTGCACGACCACGGCCATGTGGACCGCACGGTGGTCGATGCCGTTCCGCCGGCGGTAGGTCACGGCACGCTCGGTGAACAGCGAGGCCCAGCAACGGCTGACGTGCCGAAGGACCGCCGACGGCCCCACGACGTTCAGGTACGTGTCCTGCTGGCCGGCGAAGGAGGCCGTCGGCAGGTCCTCCGCCGTCGCGCTGGACCGGACGGCGCAGGCGGCCTCCTCGCCGAGCCGGCCGAGCGCTCCGGTGATCGCCGCCGCGAGATCGCCCGGGATGGCGATCCCTTCGATGGTCCGGCGAATCTGCGCGCTGAGCGTGCGGATCCCCTCCCGGTCGTCCGGGTCCAGGCGCGACAACTGATCGAGCCGCTCACCGAGCGACGGCGCTTCCGCCATGATCCGCCGGAAGGCGTCCGTCGTCACGCAGAAGCCATTCGGCACGCGGATGCCGTCGACGCGCGACAGCTCGCCCAGGTGCGCGCCCTTGCCGCCGACGACGGCGACCTGCGTCTCGTCCACCTCTTGAAGACCCAACACGTACTGCCCGATCACTGCGACACCTCCGAGGCAGCCGTGTTCCGTTGCACGGCACTGTCCGATCGAATCATCGGAGACTCCAACTCTGTCGAATACGACGACAACACACCCACGACGCGCCCTCGTCTCGCCGACGGGGTTGACCCTGCCCCTGCGTCAGGGTTGGAGCCTGGGCGCATGACGAACCACAGCACTTCCTCGGCTCGGCTTGCCCCGCCGATCGGAGGGTTTCAGGAGATCGAAGGCCGCCGCATCTTCGTGCACCGGTCGGGCAGCGGCGGACCGGCCGTCGTGTTTCTGCCGGGCGCCGGCGCGGTGGGACTGGACTACTTCGGGGTTCAGCAGGCAGTTTCGCAGTTCACCACCGCCGTTGTGTACGACCGCGGAGGCACGGGCTTCAGCGATGCCCTTGCGCTGCCGCGCACCGCCGCCGCGGTCGCCACGGAACTGCGCGACCTGCTGCGTGCCCAGCACATCGCCGCCCCCTACGTTCTGGTGCCGCACTCCCTCGGCGGCTTCTACGCGCATCGGTTCGCCCAGCTGTACCCGCAGGACGTGGCGGGCCTTGTCGCGTTGGACGCCTTCCACCGCGACTGGGACGACTTCATGCCGCCCGAGGTGTCTCTGGCCGCGGTCGAGCGGATGGCACCTGGTCGGGAGCAGCTGGAACAGATGCGCCCGGTCCTGCGCGAGATGTACGCCGAGCTGCACGCGGACGACCCGGAGCAGCTGCGGCAGACGCTGGTCGATGCCAAGGTGAGCGACGCATGGACCGACGTGGGCATCGCCGAGCGCGGCAAGCTGGCCGAACTCGCCACCGAACTGCGGGCCGGGCCGGACCTTCCCGATGTCCCGGTGGTAGCGCTCACCGTGGTCGGCACCGACCCGGGCCAGAAGGGGCTGATGTCGGAGCGGACGTTGCAAGCGATGCATGACGGCCGCACGAGAATGGACGCTGCCCTGGTGAGCGGGGTCTCGCACGGCGAACAGCGCATCCTCTCCGACACGGCCCACCACCGACTCTGCTTCGACCGCCCCGATGCCGTGACCCAGGCGATCCGCGACGTCATCGACCGCGCGGCCCGCCTCTAGAATCGGCCCGATCACATTTCACGTAGACCAGAGGAGGACGGTGCTCACGATCAGCCGGCTCGCGGCGACCGCCGGAGTGACCGTGCGCACCGTCCGCCACTATCACCACGTCGGGCTCTTGCCCGAGCCCGAGCGCGATGCCTCCGGCTACCGCCGGTACAGCGCGCAGGCGGCGGTGGATCTCATCCGGATCAGAACCCTCGCCGATGCGGGGGTGCCACTGGCCCGAATCGACGCGCTGCTGCACGCGCAGCCGACCGAATTCGCCGCGGCCGTCACCGACATCGACGCGGAACTGCGGCGCAAGATCGGCCAACTCACCGAATACCGCCGCCGGATCGCCCAACTGGACAGCGGCGAAAGGCTTGTCCTGCCCCCCGAGGTGGTCGCCGTCCTGGACCGGATGCGCGGCCTCGGGGTCAGCGAACGCAGGGTGCTGCTAGAGCGCGACGCGTGGATCCTGATGCAGGCGCTGGATCCGCACGTCATGCCGGAGCGGATACGGGACAAGAACGCGGCCTTGGACGACCCGGAGACCACGCGCCTGTTTCTCGCCTGTGATCAGGCAGCCGAATGGGATCCGTACGATCCACGCCTGGACCGGCTCATCGACGACCTGGACGCGTGGGAGATCAAACAGGAACGGGACGGCAGCCGGCCGGGGTACCTGAAGCTGGTCTCTTCCCGGATCTCCGAGGCGTCACCGGCATGGCAACGCATCGTCGACGCGCTCGACCACCGCGCCGAGCGGCGCCGCACCGCCGGGCAGGCGAGCTGAAGCAGGCGGCTCAGGACGGCAGGAATCCGGCCCGGAAGTGCGTGAACAGCGTGATGTACGACGTCGCGTCACCGTCCGCGAGGCGGCCCGCCGCCCAGAGGTAGAAGTCGTCCGCCTCCGCGTCGATCCAGTCGTACGTCGGGTCGAAAGGGCCTGAGTCCGGTGCGGGGTAGGGGAGTTCGAGGGCCGTGCCCCGGGCGTCCTCGACCGTGAAGAGGCGGGTGCCGTGCGCCTGGGTCGACTGATGGACCGTCACCGTGGCGCAGTTCCAGCGGTGTTCGCCGTGTTGCAGCCACAGGGTCTCCGCGTCGGCGTACAGCGCCGTCGCCACCTCCGCGCCCACGTGGACGAAGCCGTGGCAACGGCCGGACGCGGGGGAGAGGAGCCCCGTTCGGGGGTTCAGCTCCCACGTCCGGCCGTGGTGGTCGTAGTCCCGCAGGATCATGGAGGTCAGCCGCGCGGCGGGATGCCGAGTTCCTGGTCGACGGCGGCGCTGGTGCGGGTGGACGCCTCGACGACCTTGGCCCAGCTGCCGTACTTGGCGTACTGCTGGTCGGCGGTCGGGCCCAGCGGGTTGCCGTACTTCTCCATGTTCCGCTGCTCCAGGGCCTGCACCGCCTCGGGGGTCATCCCGGCACGGGTGATGTCCTTGGCCTGGTTGCGCATGTCGACCAGGACGCGGGCGATCTCCTCGTCGGAGCGGCCCTCCTCGTGCATGTGGTCCGCCACCGCCTCCATGGTGTCCAGGAGCTGGTGGTAGCGGAGCCGGGTCTCGCGGGCCTGCTCGCGCTCCTCCGGGCTCATCTGCCGGATGAGGCAGACCGCGGGGTCCTTGCTGGTGCAGGGTTCGTCCGCGGTGGGATGCGGGGCGAGCAGTGTGCTGACGGACGCCGCCTGCGGCACCCGGACGTCCGCGTGGGCGTGCGCCGGGGCGAGCAGGGCGGTGCTCAGCGTGGTCAGCAGGGGGAGGAGGAAGAGGGCGACGAGTCGGGGCAGGGTGGCACGGACGGGGGAAGCGGCCATGAGACGGGCACGCACGTAGGAACTCTCCTTCACCTGACGGCAGGGCAATCGGGGCGAAGGGGACGTTACGGCGAGACGTCGTAGCCGGGCGGCCGCCGCTGCCGCGCGTCCGGGTGATGGGCATGGCGTTCACCGCGACGTACCACGTACACGTGACACGCCATCAGGAACGTCACGCGCCATCAGTGGAACGTCACGCGTCGGCAGCCGAACGTCAGGCGCCGGCCGGCCGCAGGCTCAACGCGTGCAGGGCCAGCTGCATCTCGAACTGCGCGGCCGGATCGTGCAGCCGGTCGCCGAAGACCTCGTCCAGCTGCCGCAGGCGGTAGCGGACCGTCTGCGGGTGGACGGCGAGGCGGGTGGCGACCTCGCTCGCGTTGTGCCCGGACCGGAGCCAGCACAGCAGCGTCTCCGCAAGGCGTTCGCGCTGCGGCGAGCGCACTTCCCGCAGCGGCAGCAGATGCCGCTGGGCGAGCGCGTCGATCAGCGCCTCGTCGTGGAAGAGCAGCAGCGTCGCCAGATGGTCCGCGCAGTGCAGGAGGCCCGCGTGGGGCAGGATGCCGCGCCGGGAGAGCTCCAGGGCGTCGAGCGCCCAGCGCAGCGAGCGCGCCCCCTCGTGCAGCGCCACCGTGGGGCCGATCACCGCGCGCAGCCCCTGCAGCGCGGCCGCGATCGTGCGGGCACGGCCGGGTCCTTCCGGGTCGGGTACGACGAGACAGCCGGGCTGCTCGGAGAAGCGGGCGAGGAACTCCGGCGGCACGATGGGCCGGATGGTCTCGGGGGTGAGGGCGTGGTCGATGACGACGACGGCCACCTCGCGCGGGATGGGCCACTGTGCGCTCTGCGCGAGATCGGCGATGGCCTCTGCGGACGCCGGCGGATCGGCGGTGAGCAGACCGATGAGCCGGTCCCGGCGCTGCTGCAGTTCACCGGCCGCGTGCAGCCGGGCCTCGGTGTAGCCCGCGGTCGTCGCCGCGGCCATCTCGTCCAGGTGCAGGAAGAGCGCCTCGCCGAAGGCGGCGAGCACATGCCGGGGCAACAGGTCGGCGTCGACCAGGGCGTTGACCCTGCGCCACGTCACCCGCGCGCCGAGCCGCAGCGCCGACTGGAACGAGTCGAGGCTGCGCCCCTCGTCCGCCTCGCCCCTGCCGATGCTCTGATAGGTGGCCTTCACCGACTCCCAGTCGGTGTCCGGGTGGGCCATGCGGGCGAGGAATCCCTGCAGGGCCTGCTCCACACCGCGGTTCACGACGTGCATGTACGTGTTGTCCGTCGGCCGGGCGTACTCCGGTATCTCCGTACGTATGGCTTGCACCACCTCCGCGGTGATGTCGTCCAGATACGGCCGAACATGGTCGTGCAGGCCCGAGGGAAAGGCGCTGAACGCGGCGTGCGACTTCTCTGCGGGGGCGCTCAGGGGTGCCGGAGTGCCGGCCGAGGCCATGCCCGCGGGCGGCATCGATCCGTTGACCATGGAGTGCTCCCTGCGCGCGGGGGACAAAGGTTCGGTGAAGATACCGCCCGAAGGTGCGCGGAAGGCCATCGGGTGATGGACACACATGGTGCGGCCTCTTGTCACTCGGGAGACAAGAGGCCGCGACGGTGAACTCGGTCACGGCAGCGGGCAGTTGCCGGACTTCCAGGTACGTCACACCCCGTCCAGGAACGCCCCCGTCCGCGACGCGCTCACCCGCGTGAGCTCCTTCGGGGTGCCCTCGGCCACGATCTCGCCGCCCGCCGCGCCGCCCTCGGGACCCAGGTCGACGACCCAGTCGGCGGCGCGGATGACGTCGAGGTTGTGCTCGATGGTGATGACGCTGTTCCCCGCGTCGACCAGGCGTTGCAGCACGCCGAGCAGCCGTGCCGTGTCGGCGGCGTGCAGGCCGGTGCTCGGCTCGTCCAGGAGATACAGCGTGCGGCCCGTGGCGCGGCGGCCCAACTCCTTGGCCAGCTTGACGCGTTGGGCCTCGCCGCCGGACAGGGTGGTCGCGGGCTGCCCGAGCTGAAGATAGCCGAGGCCGACGTCGGACATCCGCTGGAGCCGGGTGGCCGCGCCCGGCACGGCCTCGAAGACGGCGAGCGCCTCGTCGACGGTCATCTCAAGGACCTGCGCGATGTCATGACCGCCGTACCGCGCACCGAGCACCTCGGCCCGGAAGCGGCGGCCCCGGCAGGCAGGGCAGCGCACCTCCACGTCGGGCAGGAAGTGCATCTGCACCGTGAGGACCCCCGCGCCCGCGCAGCGCTCGCAGCGGCCCCCCGCCACGTTGAAGGAGAAGTCCCCGGCGGTCAGCCCTCGTTGCCGTGCGTCGGCGCTCGCGGCGAACGCCTCGCGGATCGGCGTGAACGCGTCCGAGTACGTCGCCGCGTTCGACCGCGGCACCCGGCTGACCGCCTGCTGGTCGATGGTGACGACCTTGTCGATGTGCTCCCAGCCGTCGATCCCGTCGTGCGCGCCCGGCGCCTCGCTCGCACCGTGGAAACGCTGCCGCGCCGCACGGCCCAGAATGTCGAGGACCAGAGACGACTTGCCCGATCCCGAAGGGCCGCTCACCGCGATGAGCCGCCCCAGCGGAAGCCGCGCGGTGACGTCCCTGAGGTTGTGCGCCCGCGCCCCGCGGATCACCAACTCCTTGCCGGTGCTCGGCCGGTGGGCCGCGGGCAGCGGCATCGCTAGGCGCCCCGACAGATGGTCGCCGGTGACCGAACCAGGGGTCGCCGCCACCTCCTGCGGCGACCCCGCGGCGACGATGCGCCCGCCGTCGCGGCCCGCACCGGGCCCGACGTCGATGACATGGTCGGCCGCCCGCAGGACGTCCAGGTCGTGCTCGACGACCAGGACCGTGTTGCCCAGGTCGCGCAGCCGGCGCAGGACGCCGACCAGTCGTGCGGTGTCCGCGGGATGCAGCCCGATCGTCGGCTCGTCCAGGACGTACAGCACGCCCGTGAGCCCGGAACCGAGCAGCGAGGAAAGCCGCAGGCGCTGGGCCTCGCCCGCGGAGAGACTGGGGGTGGCCCGCTCCAGGGTCAGATAGCCGACGCCGACGTCGATCAGACGCCGCACGCGTTCCCGCAGATCGTCCACGATGGGCTCGGTGACCTGCCACGCCTCGTCGTCGGTGACATGGCCGCGCAGTGCGCCGATCCACTCGGCGAGCTCGTCGAGCGGCAGCCGTGCCGCGTCGACGATGGTGAGACCGGCGACGGTGACCTGCCGGCTCTCCGGCCGAAGCCGGGTGCCTTGGCAGTCCGGGCAGACGTCGTTGACGAGGAACTTCTCCGTCTTCTCGCGGTAGGCGGCATCATCGATGCGCTCGGCGTACCGGCGCAGCACGGCCGTCACCACGCCCTCGAAACGTCCGCGCGCCACGGTGGCCGGCGGCTCGACGCCCGGGAAGTGGCGGCGGAACGCGTCGCTTTCGACGCCGTGGAGCAGCAAGTCGCGTTGTACGTCGCCCAGTTCGCGTACGGGAGTGTCCGCGTCGAAGGTGCAGCCGTAGTGCTCCCCCGCGGCCCGCAGGACCGGGACGTTGCGCGCGGTCAGCACGGGCAGCCAGCCGAGCACGGCCCCCGCCGCGACGCTCAGCCCGTCGTCGACCAGGCGGCGCACATCGGCCTGGAACACGGTGCCGATGCCGGTGCAGGTGGCGCACGCGCCGGCGGGCTTGTTGAAGGAGAAGGTGCCCATCACCATGCCGGGGACGGCCCTCCCGCAGTGCGGGCACGGCAGGGAAGGGACTTCGCCGTCGGCGGACTCGCCTGCGGACGTCTCGTCGCCCCAGAGTTCGTCACCGTCCACGTGGTAGGCGGGCGGGACGTCCTGCCCGCACGCCGGACAGGGGCGGTGGCCGATGCGCGCCCACAGCAGACGCAGATAGGTGAAGACCTCGGTGACCGTGCCGACCGTCGACCGGGGGCTGCGGTTGGTCAGATGCTGGTCCACGCTGATCGACGGGGAGAGACCGGTGATCGAGTCGACCGCCGGCTTGCTGACGAACGTGGTGACCAGGCCGAGCGACTCCAGGTACTGCCGCTGGCCCTCCCGGTGCAGGGTGTCGAACGCGATCGTGGACTTGCCGGAGCCGGAGAGCCCGGTGAGGACGACGAGCTTGTTCTTGGGGACGGCGAGCGACACGTTCTTGAGGTTGTGCAGGCGTGCGCCCTTGATGCGGATCGAGTCGGCGTTGACGGTGCTGGCATCCATGCCTTCAAGTGTTCCATTGAAGTCCTACTTGAGACTTTTGCGGTTGGATTGCCTGTACGAGTGAGAATCCGTGCCGCTAACCTTCAACTCGGTGATGCCTCCGGGCCGCGCGAAGGAGAGGTCGATCGATGAGCCGAGCCGAAACGGCACTGCGCCCCGTCGACCTGGCGCGGGCGGCCGGAGTCTCCACCCAGCAGATCCGCAACTACGCCGACGCGGGCATCCTGCCGCCCACCCCGCGCACGCCCGCCGGATACCGCAGGTTCGACACGCGCCACCGCCGCGCCCTGCTCGCCTACCGCGCGCTCGTGCCGGGGTACGGCCTGTACACCGCCCAGGCGATCATGCGGGCCGTGCACGCCGACGACCTCCCCCTGGCCCTCACCCTCATCGACGCGGGCCATGTCGAACTGCACGAGCAGCGGCGCTCCCTCCAGGCGGCGGGCGAGGCGCTGGAAGCCGTCGCGAAGGAGACCCCGGACGACACCCCGCAGGCCTCCGACGCACCGCGCCTGCGGATCGGCGAGGTCGCCGCCCGCCTGGGCGTGCGTACTTCGGCGCTGCGGGTGTGGGAGGCCGCGGGCCTGCTGCACCCGCAGCGCGAACCGGTCACCCACTACCGCTGGTTCGGCCCCACCGACGTACGCGACGCCCGCATCGTCAGCATCCTCCGGCAGGGCCACTACCCCCTGCCCCAGATCCAGTCCGTCCTCGACGGGCTGCGCGAGACGGGCAGCCCCGACGCCCTGCGCGCGGCCATCGCGCAACGCCTCGCGGCCCTGACCGGGCGGGGGACCGCCATGCTCGCGGCATCGGGCTGCCTGCACGGCTACGTCACCGGCGAACCCCATCCGGAAGCCGAGCACGATCAGGCATGATCGGGCGATGGACGTGATCACAGGGACCGAGATGATCGACATTCCGGCGGGACGGGTGACCCTCTCCGACCGCCGGACGCGGCGCAGTTGGCCGGTCGACGTCGCGTCCTGTCGCATCGCGGCGTACCCGGTCACCCAGGCGCTGTACGCGCGGATCACCGGCCTCCGGCCCAGCACCGTAGACGGGGACCGGCTGCCGGTCGAAGGGGTCTCCTGGTGGGACGCGGTCCGGTTCTGCAACGCGCTGTCCGAGCACGACGGGTTCACGCCCGCCTACCGCATCGACGGCGAGAGCGACGGCGAAGGCATCGTGTGGGACGCGTCGGCCGACGGCTACCGACTGCCGACCGAGGCCGAGTGGGAGCACGCCTGCCGCGCCGGTACCGCCGGACCGCACTACGGGCCGCTCGACGAGATCGCCTGGTACCGCGGCAACTCGGACGAGCGGATCCATGACGTGGGCGGCCGACGGCCCAACGCGTGGGGCCTGCACGACATGCTCGGCAACGTCTGGGACTGGTGCTGGGACATCTACGACCCGGAGGTCTACGGCAGCTACCGGGTGCTGCGCGGCGGAGGCTGGTTCGACGAGCACTGGAGCTGCCGGGCCTCCGCGCGGCGGCGCAGCCACCCCAGTTACCGGGTCGATGACGTGGGCTTCCGCCTCGCGCGTTCCCTGGGGCGCTGACTGCCGCGCCGCGCCTCAGCGGTGCGCGTCGAGCACCTGCCGCAGGGTCTTTGCGAAGGGCTCCGGGGCGCCCTGCTGGCCGAACTCGCCGCCCAGGAAGCCGCCGTGGTGGCTGGGGAACATCGCGAGCTCGCTGTCGAGACCGGCGGCGATCCGGGCTGCGGCGCGGGCGGCCAACTCGCCGGCGGACTCCTGCCCGGCCGCGATGACGATCTTCGTGGACGCTGCGCGCAGAGCGGTGAAGTCGGGTTCGAAGCCGGTGCAGCCGATCATGTTCTGGCCGAGCAGCGGGTCGTCGCGCGAACCGTCGTCCTCCACCGGCAGCCCGAAGTCGGCGGGCGAGGGCGCCGGTTCGTCCGCCCAGGTGTCCGGGAACGGCCCCTTCCGGCTCGTCACCGCGAGGAACTTCGCCATCGCGGGACCCATCCCGTCGCGCAGGTACGTGGCGTGGATGTCCGCGCAGACGGCGAGCGCCGCCTCCCGGTCCGGGAGCACCTGCGCCGACGGCGGCTCGTGCGCGACCAGGGTGTGCACGAGGTGCCCGTGCCGCGCCACCAGAGCCAGCGCGTTCACGGCACCGCCGCTGCTCGCGAACATGTCCACGGCCCTCACACCGAGCGCCTCGATCACCCGCCGCAGATCATCGGCGTGCTCATCGGGTCTGGTCTCGGTCGCGCCGTCGGTGCGCGGGCTGCGGCCCGTTCCCCGAGGGTCGTACGTGACGACGGTCCGGTCGGTGAAGTGCGAGGCCAGCGTGGTGAACCCGGTGGCGTCCATGGGCGAGCCGATCAGAAACAGCACACGGTCACCGGTCGCGTCGCCGCCGATCACACCGCCATGGATGTCGTAGGTCAGCGTGGCCCCGGTCGCGGCCAGGGTGTGTGTGGTTGTCTCGGGCATTGAATTCTCCTGGAGTCGTCGCGTTCTCAGGAAGTAAGACCGTCGGGACCGCCGGAACTCATCGCTCAGGTGCCGTCTGTCGCGAAGGCGCCCTTGCCGGCGAAGGCCAGATCGGCGAAGCGTTCGCCGATGCGGCGGTGGGTGGCCGCGTCCGGGTGCAGTGCGTCGGGGAGCGGCAGTTCGGCGAAGTCCGCATCTCCGTAGAGGTCGCGGCCGTCGAGGTGGTGGATGTTCGGGTCGTCGGCCGCCCGCTGTGCGACGATCCGGGCCAGCTCGTCCCGGATGACGGTCAGCGTCAGCTTTCCGCTCGCCGTCTCCGCCGGATCGCCCGTGGCCATGAACCGCAGCTGACCGGTGCGCAGCGCGCTGAAGTCCGGCGCGCAGGGGCCGGGCGTGTCCTCGTGGATGGGGCACAGGATGGGCGAGACCACAAGGAGCGGTGCGGTGGGGTGGCCCTCACGGATGGTGTCGAGGAAGCCGTGGACCGCGGGCGTGAAGGCGCGCAGCCGCATCAGATCTGCGTTGACCACATTGATGCCGATCTTGACGCTGATCAGGTCGGCGGGGGTGTCCCGCAAGGTGCGGGCGGTGAACGGGTCGAGCAGCGCGCTGCCGCCGAACCCCAGGTTGATCAGCTCGACACCGCCGAGCGAGGCGGCAAGCGCGGGCCATGTGGTGGTGGGGCTCGCGGCGTCGGAGCCGTGGCTGATCGAACTGCCGTGGTGCAGCCACACCCGGCGGTCCGGGTCCTGCGCGGGCTCGACGGGGGCATCCGTGCGCAGGGCGACGAGTTCGGTGGTCTCGTTGTGCGGCAGCCAGATCTCGACGTCCTTCATGCCATCGGGCAGATCCGCGAAGCGGAGGGTGCCGGGCGCGCCGGGCCGCAGCTCGGCGGTCCCCGCGGTCATGTCGATGACCAGCGTGTTGCCGCCCGACACGCTGGCCTGACGGATCAGCCGGCCGTCGACGAGCACGTCGTACACGCCGTCAGGTCGGGGCGGCGCGCCCACGTAGGCCCGCTTGGTGGGCAGGACGTCGAGCTCGACGGCGGTGGCGCGGGTGCGGAACACCAGGCGTACGCCCGACGGTTGGGCCTCGGCCATGGCGAGCTGTCCGTCGGCGTACTGGGTGCGGGCCCAGGCGGGCAGCCGGTGCGGCAGCACACCGTGCTCGGTGTGCTCCACATCGAGGGCGCCGCGCAGGAGTTCCGCGGTGACGGGCGTGGTGATCCGGTCCTGGGGGGTGTTCATGGCCTCAACCTGTTGATCAATGGGTCTGGGTTACGGGGATTTCCGGCGCCGGCCAGTTCCGCAACAGCGCGTCGAGGGCGTCGAGGATCCGGGGCCAGGTCTCCTCCGTGTCGGGGGCGCTGTGGCTGAACCCTCCGGCAAGCTCCAGGCTGACGTAGCCGTGGAAGACGCTGCCCAGGAGGCGGACCGCGTGCGTCTGGTCCGGCTCGGTCAGGTCGTAGCCGCGCAGGATCGCCCGCGTCATCTGCGAGTGCCTGCCGCCCGCGCCGGCGGCCGCCGCTTCAGGGCTGAGCCTCATCTGGACCGCGGCATAGCGGCCGGGGTGTTCCCGGGCGTAGTCGCGGTAGACGTTCGCCAGAGCCGAGAGCGCGTCCTTGCCGGCCCGTCCGGCCAGCGCGGCGGCGCCCCGGTCGGCGAGCTCCTCCAGGGCGAGCAGGGCGATCCTCGTCCTGAGGTCCTGGGAGTTCTTCACATGCGAGTACAGACTCGCGACCTTGACGTCGAACCGTCTGGCGAGCGCCGAGACAGTCACCTGGTCGAACCCGACCTCGTCGGCCAGCTCCGCACCCGCCTGGGTGAGACGTTCCGCGGTCAGCCCTACGCGCACCATGACCTGCCCCTCTCTTGCCGAAATAGATTATGCAGCTGCCTAATACCTTTAGGCAAATCAACGTGTCTATTCGGCAAGGAGGAGTGACAGGGTCAGCGCACCGTCACATGGACCACGGGCGAGACGGCGCCCCCGCCCACGATCCGCAGGGCGTTGTGCCCCTTGAGGCCGAGCTTGACGGGCATGCCGTACGTCGCGTCGTGCTTGATGTTCACGGTCGCGGGCAGCGACACCCACCGCTTGCCCTGCTTCTCCTGCAGGGTGATGCGGGTCCCCGTCGCCATGTGGTGGCTGACGCCGTTGATGTGGAACTGCTGCCAGGCCCGCACAGCGGCCACGCTCGCCTTCGCCGTCAGCGCCGGACGCGGGACCGCGGCTTCGGCTGCCGGTGTCTGCGGAGTCGTGTTGGTCGGCGGTGGGTCACCCACGGCGGTCGCCACCGCCGGGCCTGTCAGGACGGCCACCGCCGCGAGTCCCGCCAACGACGCGTACTTCAACCGATTCACGGTCAACTTCCTGTTCCCATCTCTCTGGTGCGATCCACTGATCCCTGGTGATCCCGTGGTGCGAGGTAGCTCTTCCAGCCGCCTTCGGGGCGCTGCCCCACTTCGAGGCCGCGCAGTCTGTCGAGTACGGCCGCGTCCTGGACGTCGAGCCAGTCGACGAACTGCCGGAAGGAGACGAGGCGTACGTCCTTCTTGCCGGCGATGCGTGTGAGGGCCTGCTCGACGGCATCCATGTAGATGCCGCCGTTCCACTCCTCGAAGTGGTTGCCGATGAAGAGCGGTGCGCGGTTCGTCTCGTACGCCCGCTGGAATCCGGCGAGATACGAATCGGTCGCCTGGGTGCGCCAGCCGGGATAGTTGTACGAGGGCGCCCGGGTCGAGTTCTGCGACTGGTTGGCGAGGATGTTGTAGTCCATGGACAGGACTTCGAAGCGGCGGCCGGGGAACGGGATCTGCTGGAGCGGCAGATCCCACATGCCGAGGCGTCTGCCCGGCCAGCGCTGCAGTCCGCCGGGCGACGACGCGTCGTAGCGCCAGCCCAGGTCGCGGGCGACGGGAAGGAGATTGCCGCGGCCGAGGAGGCAGGGTGTGCGGCCGCCGATGAGTTCCTTGTCGTAGTCGAAAGGCAGCGACGGCAGATCGGTCCAGCCCGTATTCGTACGCCATTCCTTGACGAAGGACTTGGCCTGGTCGATCTCGCTCTGCCATTGCGCGGGCGTCCAGTTGGCGACGGTGCCGGTGCCGGCGCAGAAGTGCCCGTTGAAGTGCGTGCCGATCTCATGGCCCTCGAGCCAGGCCTGGCGCACGTACTTGAGGGTCTCCTTGATGTGACCGTCGGTGAGATAACCGATGTCGGATGCGCCCACGGAGTTGTTCGGCGGCCGGTAGAGACGCTTCTTCGATTCGGGCAGCAGATACAGCCCGGAAAGGAAGAACGTCATCCGCGCGTCATGTTCCTCGGCCAGCTTCAGAAAGCGCGGGAAGAGACCGTTGCCGACCTCGCCCGCACCGTCCCACGAGAAGACCACGAACTGCGGGGGCGTCTGGCCCGGCTCCAGCGGAACGGGCTTGGCGGGCTGGCGGGGCTGCTGCCCCGTAAAGGCCGTCGAACCATCCCCGATCGGCTTGCTCGACGGCCGCCCCCGCTGCGCACCGTGCCGACCGCCGCCGGTACGGCTCTTGCCGGGTCCGGACGGTGACGGGGAGACCGAAGCCGTGGCCCCGGACTCCTTCGCGCCGCACCCCGCAAGGCCCACGTCCGCCGTCACGGCAAGTCCCAGACTCAGCGCGCGCCTTCGGTCGAACGCTCGCATGCTCTCGCTCCGTCCACTCGCCGACCGGTCCTACTATCTGTAGACCGCACAAAAGCGAATGAATCAGGGCAATCCATCACTTTCCCGGGATTTGACCCAGGAGGGTGACCGCCAGGGGGAGCGGCCGACGCGGAGCGAAGGGGCTGTCCCGTCCGGGAAGTGATGGAGCGTGGGAAAGCGATGACCCGTCAAGGGCCGGTGATCGGAGGGTCGCTGCCGCCTGGTCGCGTCGGACCGTGCTCGATCTCGGAGATCAGTTCCTGGACCGGGACCGCGCCGAGCGGTCCTGCGACGGCGGTGACACCGGCAAGCGCCTTGTGCGCGCGGCGCCAGGCGCTGCTGCGGCGGCCCCGGAGATGCTCGACGAGGGCGTGGGCGTACTGCGTCAGGGAGCGTGTCCACACGTCGTGCCGGGTCTGCGTACCGGCCGACGCGCGGCGGACGCTGCGCAACGCGTCGGCCGGGCGGACCCGCGCCTGCGCCACGGCGAGCTCGGCCCAGCTGACCGCGGCCGGAGGGCCGTGCCGGGTAAAGGCGGGGATGGTGTGGGCGGCCTCCCGCAGATGCTCGATGGCCCGCTCGGTCTCGCCGTTGCGCAGTGCGAGCACGCCGTGGGCGTGGGCGACGCGGCCGACGGTGGCGTCGTCTCCCGCGAGGACGGCCACCCGCCAGGCCTGTCCGAGGAGTTCCTCCGCTTCCCGGCCGCCGGTGCACGCCGAAAGCCACCCGGCGAGCCACAGCGCCTGGCCGCAGACGCGGGTGTCGGCACGGCCGAGGGGCAGCAGATGCCGCAGATGCTCTCGCCCTTCGGCGGCGTGACCGCACACCGCCCACCAGAACCACAGGTCCGCGGCCATGCCGAGGGCGACCGCGCTCTGGTCGGCGCCGTACGGGCCCCGGGCGAGCGCGACGCGCAGGTTCGGCTCCTCGTCGCGGATCAGCAGGGTCGCCTGCTCGTGCCGCCCGGTGCTCCACAGGTGGTGGGCGGTCTGCGCGATGCCGCTGTACCAGCTCAGGTGCCGGGTGCCTGCCGCTGCCGACTCGCCCACGGACTCGAGGCGTTCGGCACCGAACCCGCGGGCCGCCGTCGGCAGCCGGTAGCGGGGCTGCAGCACCCCGCCGGGATCGCGCACCGGCTCGAGCACCGACGCCAGGACGAGGCGTGCCAGGCAGGATGCCACCCGCGCCGGGGGCAGGCCGCCGCCCGCGCACACGAACACGGCGGCGTCCTCGTCGAACTCGCCCGCGAACACGCTCAGCCGCGCCCACACGGAACGCTCGGCCTGCCCGCACAACGCGTAACTCGCGCCGACGGCGGCCCGCAGGGACCGGTGCCGCCGCAGCGGCGCCTCCGGCCTGCCGAGCCAGCCTTGCGTGGGCCGCAGCATGCGGGCCAACTGGGCGGGCGAATGGTGCGCGGTCTGCGCCGCCGCCAGTTCGACGGCCAGCGGCACGCCCTCCAGCTGCGTACAGATGTCGCTCACGGCGGGCAGCTCGGCCGCTTCCCCCGCCGTTCCCCGGACATCACGCGATCGCTGCAGGAACAGCCTCACCGCGGGCCCCGGTTCCTCCTCCGTCCCCGGCACGGTGACCTGGAGCGGGCCGAGATGCAGGACCAACTCCTGCCCCAGGCCCAGGGGTTGGCGCCCGGCGGCGAGGATCCGCACCCCCGGCGCGCACAGCAGCAGGGACTGCACCAGGTGTACGCACTCGTCGCGTACGGGATCGAAATCGTCGAGGACGACAAGGACGCGGCGCGAGCGAAGCCGGGTGAACAGCTCATGCTCCCCGGAGCCATCGCCCCGCCCGCCTCCGGCTTCGAGCCCGTCGCCGTCGGCCGACTCCCCGTCCATCGCCTCGACCACCGCGCGCGCCACGCTCCGCCCCCGCGCGCCGGCCCCGTCCCACCACCGCACGACGACCACGCCGTCGGTCAGCTGGCCGCCCGTCGCCGCGGCGGCGTGCGCGGCGAGCCTGCTCTTGCCGACCCCGGGTCCGCCCACCACCGTCACCAGCCTGCTCTGGGCCAGCAGCCGGCGGAGCCTGGCCAGCTCCTCCGCGCGGCCCACAAGTCCGCCCCCGTGAAGACGCACGCGCCCTCTCCTCCTCGTCACGCTCGGGCCCTTCCAGGCCGCGAGCCCTGTTGCCCGCCCCATGCCGGACTCGCCCTGCAGAATCGTCACTGCACCGAGTTCGACAGATCCTCTAACTCCGTGCCCCGATCTGAGTTACGGGCCGACTGTCCGCCCCGGTCAGGCGGATCACCCATCCTGTGCGTCCTCTTCCGATGTGACCAAGGACATGACGAAGGCAGTGACCGAGAACGGGCCGGGGAACGAGCCGGGTAACGAGCCGGAGAAGCCGGCACCGGAGCGGCTGTCCGCCGCGGAGACCTGGCGCGCGCTGTACGGCTACTTCCGCCCGCACCGCGCGGTCGTCGCGCTCGGCGCCCTGTGCACACTGATCGGCGCGGCGACCGGCCTCGCCCAGCCGCTCGCCGCGAAGGCGCTGGTGGACCGGCTCGGCGGCGACGAGTCGATCGCGGGGATCCTCGTGGTCCTCACCGCCCTCGTGGTCCTCGGCACGGCGATCGAGTCCATAGGCGCGTACGTCCTTGAACGCACCGCCGAATCCGTGGTGCTCGCGGCCCGCCGCACCCTGATCGGACGGCTGCTGCGGCTGCGCCTGCCCGAGGTGGAGCGGACCCAGCCGGGCGACCTGATGTCCCGGATCACATCGGACACGACGCTGCTGCGCGCGGTCACCACGCAGTCCGTGGTGTCGGCGGTCGCGGGCGGACTCAGCTTCATCGCCACCATCGTGATGATGGGGCTGATGGACGCCGTCCTGCTCGGCGTCACACTCGGCGTGATCGTGCTGATCGGCGGCGCGATGAGCCTGGTGATGCCCAAGATCGCGCGGTCGACGGAGCGCGCCCAGGAGGCGGTCGGCACGATATCGACCGCGCTGGAGCGGGCGTTCGGCGCGTTCCGCACGCTCAAGGCATCGGGCGCCGAGCAGCGGGAGACCGAGGTGGTGCAGGCGGCCGCGGAGGATGCCTGGCGGCACGGGGTGCGGTCGGCGAAGTGGCAGGCGGTGGCGTGGAGTTCGGTCGGGCTCGCGGTGCAGGTGTCGTTCCTCGCGGTGCTGGGCATCGGCGGCGCGCGGGTCGCGTCCGGCGCGATCTCGATCTCGACGCTCGTCGCCTTTCTGCTGTTCCTCTTCTATCTGATCGACCCCGTCTCCCGGCTCGTCGAGGGCGCCACGCAGTACCAGGTCGGCTCGGCGGCCATCGCGCGCATCGTGCGGGCCGAGCGCCTGGAGACCGAGGACGTCGCCGGGCCTGTGGACGGATCCGGCCAGGACGGTCCCGCCTCGGTCGCCTTCGAGGACGTGACCTTCCGCTACCGGGAGGGTCTTCCGCACGTCCATCACGGCGTGAGCTTCGAGATTCCGGGACCCGGCATGACCGCGTTCGTCGGCCCATCGGGCGCGGGCAAGACCACCGTGTTCGGCCTCATCGAGCGGTTCTACGAGGCGACCGGCGGCCGTGTCCTGGTCGACGGCCGCGACGTGCGCGAGTGGCCGCTGGCCGAACTGCGCGCCGCCATCGGATACGTGGAGCAGGACGCGCCCGTCCTGGCGGGCACCCTGCGCGAGAACCTGCTCTTCGGGGCGCCCGACGCGACCGCGGCCGAGATCCAGGACGCTCTCGTACGCGCCCGGCTCGACACCCTGGTGGAGCGGCTGCCCGACGGCCTGGACACCCTGGTCGGCCACCGTGGCTCACAGCTCTCCGGCGGTGAACGCCAGCGGGTGGCGATCGCCAGGGCGATGCTGCGCAAGCCGCGCCTGCTGCTCCTGGACGAGGCGACCTCGCAGCTCGACGCGGTCAACGAACTGGCGCTGCGCGATGTCGTGGCCGAAGTGGCGCGGGAGGTGACGGTCCTCGTGGTGGCGCACCGGCTCTCCACCGTGACGCTGGCCGACCGCATCGTGGTGATGGACGCCGGGATGGTGCGTGCGTCCGGTACCCACGCGGAGCTGGTGGCGGCGGATCCGCTGTACGGGGAGCTGGCGGCGACCCAGTTCCTGGCGGCGTCGGCGTGAACGGCGCCTGTTCGGCCGCCGGTTGGGGTCACTTCGCGGTCACTAAAGATCTGGCTCCGCAGGTGATGGCTGGGATTGGATGGCGGGCATGAGCAACGTACGCAGAAGAGCGGAAATGTTCGTCGAGGCCGAGCTGGACGGGCGGTTGAACGCCCGCACCACCGGAGGCGAGCGGGAGATGCTAGCCGACTTTCTGACCGCGCAGCGCACGACACTGGAGATGAAGTGCGCGGGCCTGCGGGCCGAGTTGTCCCGGCGGTCGGTCGCGCCGTCCACGCTGTCGCTGCTCGGCATCGTCCGGCATCTGGCCGAGGTGGAGCGCCGCTGGTTCCGGTGCGTCCTCGCGGGCGATGACGCACCGCCGCTGTTCGTCTCGGCCGCCCGCCCCGACCACGACTTCGAGGGCGCGGTGCCCGACCCCGCGGTGATCGCCGAGGCCTGGGAGGCCTGGCGCGCGGAGGTGGAGTTCGCCGACCGCTTCGTCGCCGGGGCGCCCGATCTGGACGTCGAGGGGGAGGACGGGTGGAAGGGCAAGGTGTCGCTGCGCTGGGTGCTGATCCACATGGTGGAGGAGTACGCGCGGCACAACGGCCACGCCGACCTGCTGCGGGAGCGGATCGACGGGGCGATCGGCGTGTGAGCGCGCAACGGAGCATGCGCGGGACGGTCAAGGAGCCGTTCCCGGCGTGACGTCGAGGACGGCCTTGCCGGAGATCCGCCGGTCGAGCAGCGCCCGCGCGGCCTCCGGGACACGCTCCCAGGGGCCGCGCCAGTCGACCTCCGAAGAGAGCCGGCCCGCCGCGGTGAACGCGAGCAGCGTGGCGAGGTCGGGCCCCACCTCGTGGACGTCGCCGAACGTACTCATGGTCTTCGGAGCGCCGATGTGGAACAGCGAGTAGGGGGCGAAAACGGCGGGTTCGTCGCAGGCCCAGCCGATGTTCTGCACGCCTCCGCCGGGGGCCAGGAGCTCCCAGGCAGCGGCGAGTTGGGGCCCTCCCACGGTGTCGAGGACGAGATCGACGGGGGCATCGATCCCCTCCAGGCCGACCACCACCTCGTGGGCGCCGAGTTCGGCGAGCCCCTTGCCGCGCTCCGGCGAGCCGACGGAGGCGATGACGTGCGCGCCGCCCAGTGCGGCCAGCTGCACGGCGTAGCGGCCCACGCCTCCTGCCGCCCCGGTGATCAGCACCCGGTGGCCCAGGATGGGCCGGGAGCGCAGCGTCCGCAGGGCCGTGACGCCCGCCATCGGCAGCGCAGTGGCATCGGCGAGGTCGACCCCGGCGGGCACTTCGGCCACCGCGGTGGTGTCCACGGCCATGCGCTGCGCCCACGCGCCGGGGCCGAAGGCGGCGATGCGGCTGCCGACGCCGGGACCGGTGCCGTCGGCGGCGGCACGTACGACGATCCCGGCGGCGTCGTAGCCGTGCACGGTCCCGGGCGGCCGCTGCCCGGCGAAGGCGACCTCGCCGCGGTTGAGGGAGATGTGCCGTACGTCGAGCACCAACTGTCCTGCGGCGGGCCGGGGTTCGGGGGCTTCGCCCAGGCGCAGGGAACCGGGGGCGGCGGGGTCGACGACGAGCGCGCGCATGTCCATTCAGTACTCCTCGGGGCAGGGCAGGACGGACTCCACCCATGCGGACTGCCGGTCCGCTTGGGGCGGGGGTAATCTATCCGGACCAACAGCCCGCTTTCAATGAGGAGTTGACGTCATGGCCGAGGAGCGGCGCGCCGCCGGACCGGCGGGCAGCGACCGCACGGAGCGCGCCGACGCGGCCCGCAACCGGGCCGCGGTCCTGCGCGCCACCGAGCGCCTGCTGGCCGAGGGCGACGGGGCGCCCGTGTCGCTGGACCGGGTCGCCGCCCTGGCCGGAGTCGGGAAGGGCACCGTCTTCCGCCGCTTCGGCAGTCGCGCGGGACTGCTCCAGGCGCTCCTCGAAGAACGCTCGCGCGAGCTGCGCGATGCCGTCTCCCACGGACCCCCGCCGCTGGGTCCCGGCGCACCTGCCGGGCGACGCCTGCACGCCTTCCTCGACGGCCTCGGAGCGATCGCCGAGACCAACGCCATCCTGTTCTCCGCCCATGAACAGGCATGCGCCGACGACAAGTACAGCGACCCCAGCTTCCGCTTCTGGCACGAGCACCTCGGCTCCCTGCTCGCCGCCGAACGCCCCGATCTGGATGCCGATTTCCTCGCCCACGGCCTGCTGGCCCTCTTCGACGGAGCACTGATCCGCCACGTGACCCCACCCGACGACCCGCGCTGTTTCACCCGCTCCGTCCAGCAGATGGCGACGGCCCTGCTCGCCCGCCCGGCAGGACGCCCGTGACCGCCCTCGACGACCTCGTACGCCCGGAGCGATACCCGCGCTCTTCCCGCTACGACCAGGCCTGGCTGCTCGGCCTCGACATGGGCCCGAATCCGCTGTGGCTCCTGGAGAACCTGGCACGGGACCTCGATCTGCGCCCCGGAATGCGGGTGCTCGACCTCGGCTCGGGCAAGGGGGCGACATCGGTGTTCCTGGCCCGCGAGTACGGCGTACAGGTCGTCGCCGCCGACTGGTGGATCGGCGCCGACGAGGCAGCGGCCGTCTTCGCCGATGCCGGTGTCGGCGACCGGGTGGAGGCCGTGCACGCGGAGGCGCACGCCCTGCCGTTCGCCGAGGAGAGCTTCGACGCGATCGTGAGCGTCGACGCCTTCGAGTACTTCGGCACGGCCGACAACTACCTGCCCTACCTGCTGCGCTTCCTGCGTCCTGGCGGTCAGTTGGGCATGGCGACCCCCGCGATGACCCGGGAGGTCCGCGAACTCGGCGCGATCCCGCCGCACATCAAGGAACTCGTCGGCTGGGAGGCGCTGGCCTGGCACACGGCCGACTGGTGGCGCTTCCAGTGGGCGATCACCGAACTCGTCACCGTCACCTCGGCGCGACTCCAGCAGGACGGCTGGCAGGACTGGCTCCTGTGGACCCGTGCCTGCGCCGAGCACCTGCCCGACGGAGCGTCAGCCAACCGGCCCGTGATCGACATGCTCACGGCCGACGGCGGTGAGTTCCTCACCTTCGCGCTGGTGACCGCGCGCAAGAACGGGCGCGTCCTGGGGGAGGGTCCGGTCCAGGTGAGCGACGGCTGACTCAGCCAGGGCGCGGACCGCCGGGTGCCAGGGGCGGGTGTGCGGCCCGGTCAGTGCGAGACGGCGCGAGACATGCGGCCGCAGCGGCAGCAGGACCAGATCGGCGGGGATCAGCGAGCGCGATACCTCGGACAGGACCGTCACGCCGAGCCCGGTCTGCACCATGCTGATCAGCGTGGCCAGGTCCCGCACGCGGTGGGCGGGGGCGAAGTCGAGCCCCGCAAGCTCATGGATCGTACGGATACGGACTTCGCAGCCGTTGGGGGAGATGAGGAACGGGTCGTCCTCCAGATCGCGGATGTCCACGGCCGGCTCGTCGGCCAGCGGATGGTCGCGCGGCAGCAGGGCGCGGTAGCCGTCCGTGGCGAGGGGGATGCCGGTGCCGGGCGGCGGGTCGATCACGATGCCGGCGTCGGCCGCTCCGCTCTCCAGCCAGGCCGCCACTTCGGCGCTGTCCCCCTCGAAGGCCCGCACGGTGAGCTGCGGCAGGTCGTGCCGCCAGTGCCGCAGCAGGCCGGGAACAAGACCCTGGCAGACGGTCGGTGTGGCGGCGAGCCGCACGGTGCCGGTCAGGGTCCGCGAGGCATCGGCGGCGATCCGTTCCACCGACCGGGCCGCCGACAGGGCGCCGCGTGCGTGCGGCAGGATCCGCTCGCCGAGCGCGGTGGCCCGTACGGGCGTGGCGCGGACCAGCAGCGGGGCGGCCAACTCGCGTTCCAGGGAGGCGACGGCGTGCGACACGGCGGACTGGCTCATGCCCAGTTCGTCGGCGGCCGCGCTGAAGCCGCCCGCGTCGACGACGGCGAGGAAGGCCCTCAGCTGGGGGATGTTCACGGTCATGCGTGCGCCTCATATGCCTATGACACCTATGCGTTGGATCCATCGTGCCAGGCCCGCGAGGCTTGCTCCGCGCCGCCGAGACCGGCGGAACGCCGAGCATTCGCAAGGAGCGTCATGCCGTACTTCCGGGTCACCGTCACCGACCCCGACCTGCCCACCGACGTTCAGAGCGCCGTCGCCGAAGGGCTGACCCGCCTCGCCGTCACCGCACTGGGCAAGTCGAGCGCGCGGACCGTCGTCCACATCAACCTGGTCCCGGGAGCTGCCTACTTCATCGACGGCAGGCCCTTGGCCGGCGTGCGCGACGCGCACGTGGAGGGCAGCATCACCGCGGGCACGAACAGCGGCGCCCAGAAGGCCGCCTTCATCGCCGAGGCCGGTGCACTCCTGTCGGAGCTGCTCGGCCCGCTGCCCCGGGGCGGGGTCGCCCTGCACGAACTGCATCCGGAGAGCTACGGCTATGACGGAGTGACCCAGTTCGACTTCTACCGTGGGGAGGCGGGCCGCTAGGCGCTTTCAGCTGGCTTCGGGTGGCTTCCGGCGCGGCTTCAGTTGGTGAGGCGTACCAGCGTCTCCTGAAAGGAGACGGCCTGTTCGGAGGGCCGGTTGTGGGGGAGCTTGGCGAGCAGGACGGCCATGCCGCACGTGTTGGTGACGCCGGAGAAGACGAGCCCTGCGGCCACGGCTCCGGACAGCCAGTGCGCGGGCGGCCAGGCGAGGCCCGCCAGGAAGCCGAGCAGGACCAGCGATCCTGCGGCAAGGCGGACCTGCCGGTCCATCGGCCAGGTGGCGCGGGCCCCGGCAGCACGCTCCACCGGGTGGCCGTCCGCGGCCCAGGCACCGGTCCCGCCCGCCAGGGTGGCCGCTTCGACACCGAGGTCGGCAAGACGCGCGCAGCCCTCGGCGGAGCGGGCGCCGGAGGCGCAGACGACGAGCAGGGGAGTACGTGCCGACGCCGCCCGCAGTGCGTCGGCGGCCTCGTCCAGGCGGTCGAGCGGGACGTTGTGGGCGCCGGGCAGATGGCCGCCCGCGTACTCGCCGGGGGTGCGGACGTCGATGACGGTGAACTCACCGAAACGCGCCGTGGCCTGGCCTGGCGTGAGGGTGTTGGGGTTGCTCACGGAACAATGCCTTTCGAAGATTGTTTCCCCCCTCCAGGTAGAATACCCGCGGGGGTATGCGGAGGAGGACGTGTGGAACTCGACATGAGCGCCGACGAGCTGAAGTCGGCGCTGAACCGCCTGCGGCGGGCCCAGGGCCAGCTCGCGGGAGTGATCAGGATGATCGAGGAGGGCCGGGACTGCGAGGACGTCGTCACGCAGCTGGCCGCCGTGTCCCGGGCCCTGGACCGGGCCGGGTTCTCGATCATCGCGACGGGGCTGCAGCAGTGCATGACCAGCGAGGATCCCGAGGTGCGGGACTCCGCGCAGATGCGGGCCCGCCTTGAGAAGCTCTTCCTGTCGCTGGCCTGAGACCCGCCGTCCCCGACCGGCATCGGGGCAGTGCCTTGTTGTGGCGCGTCACAGCAGGACGCCGATGCCCATCGCCGCGGCGACGACCAGAAGCAGGCTGCCGAAGACGCGCTGCAGTGTGCCGGGGGAGACCTTCGCACTCAACCGCCTGCCGTCCCAGGCGCCCAGGACCGCCGTCGCGATGAACGGCATGATCAGCGCCCAGTCGAGGGCGACGGTGGTGGTCGCCCTGGCGGCGAGGGCCACGAGGGCGTTGGCGATGATGACCAGCAGGCTGGTGCCCACGGCCGCACTCATCGGCACGGCGAGCGCGGCCACCAGGGCGGGCACGGCGAGGAATCCGCCGCCGACCCCGAGGAACCCGGTCACCGCCCCGAGCCCGGCGCCCGCTCCCGCCGCGCGGGGCACCGACACCGTCCCGCCCTCCTGCGATGACCTGCGGCGCAGCATGCGCAGCGCGGCGAGCACCGCGAGGCCGGCGAAGGCCAGGGTGAGCGCGGTGGCCGGGATGCGCGCGGACAGGACTCCCGCCGCGGCGGCGGGCAGCAGCCCGGCCGCGGCGAACACGAGCCCGGCCCGCCAGCGCACCGCTCCCGCCCGCGCATGGGCCACCAGCGCGGCGAGCGAGGTGACGATCACGATGACCAGACTCGCGGTGGTGGCCTCGGCCGGACTGAAGCCAATGAGATAGATCAGGGCCGGAACGGTCAGGATGCTGCCGCCGGCCCCGAGCGCACCCAGGGCGAGACCGACCAGTGCGCCGGCGATCAGGGCGAGTATCGGCGCGGTCATCGGGCGGCGCCTGTGGCTTGGCGCTTGGTGTGCGTGGGGCCTGTGGTCCGGCGGTCGGTGTGCGCGGCGCCTGTGGCTCGGCGTTCCGTGTGCGCGGTGCCCATCGCCCGGCGTTCCGCATGCGTGCCGCCCATGCCCCAGTGCTCGGTGCGCCCGACGCCTATGGTCCGGGGCTCGGTGCGCGCGCGTGTGACTCGGCGATCAGTGTGTGTGGCGCGCGGGACCCGGCGTTCGGTGTGCGTGGTGTTTGTGGCCCGGCACTTGGCGTGTCCGGCGCCCGTGCCCCGGCGTTCCGCTTGCGCGGCGCTCATGCCCGAGCGGTCGGTGTGCCCGGCGGCCGTGACCCGGCGCCCGGCGTGCGCGGCGCCTATGGTTCGGCGCCCGGCATGCGGGGACCCGTGGCCGGGGCCGCGTGGAGAGATGAGCATGATGGTCTTCCTCGGTAGCTCCTCCTGCGCCGGGTTGCCGCCCGGCGCGCAAGGCTGTGCGGTCAGTTCCGGGCGGGCGTGACGAGCGTGAGGCCGGCGTCGGCCGCGGCCGCGTAACCGTCGTCGACGGCCACCACCGCACGCCCCGCCGCGTCCAGGACGGAGGCGGCGATCGCGGCACGCATGCCACCGGCGCAGTGCACCCACACCGCGCCCGCGGGCACCTCGTCGAGGCGCCGGTGGATCTCGTGGACCGGGATGTGCACGCTGCCCTCGATCCAGCCGCCGGACCGCTCGCTCGTGCGGCGCACATCGAGCACCACCGGGTCCGCGCCCCGCTCGCGCGCGGCGGCCAGCTCGGCGAACGTCGCCCGCCGGAACGACGCGAGCGGCGCCTGCCCGTCGGCCCAGTCGGCCGGGGAGCCGGTGGCGGCCGCGGCAGGCCGGTCGATGCCGACGCGGGCCAACTCCCGCTGGGCGCGGGCGACATCATCGGCGCTCTCCGCGAGCAGCGTCACCGGCTTGCCCCACGGGATCATCCACGCCAGGTAGGTCGCGAGGCGACCGTCGGCCTCGAAGTTGAACGACCCGGCCACATGCCCCTCGGCGAAGGCCACCCGATGGCGCAGGTCCACGACCCACTCGCCCGCCGCCAGGCGCCGAGCTATCTCGGTGGCGTCGGCACGCCGCGGCGCGGTCAGGTCCACCGGCGCCGGGCCCGCGGCATTGGCCGGACCCATGTGCGCGTAGTACGCCGGTACGTCGTCCAGGCCGGCGAGCAGCTCGGCGACGAACGTCTCCACGTCCTGGACCAAGGCCGGGTTGGACGCCTTCTCCGTACCGATGGTGCTGCGTTCGCCACCCCCGCCGGCCGACGAGCAGAAGCTGCCGAAGCCGTGCGTGGGCAGCACCGCCACCTCGTCGGCCAGCTCGTCGGCCAGCCGGTGCGCGGAGGCGTGCTGCGCGCGGGCCAGCCGCTCGGTCAGCCGCGGCTCCACCAGATCCGGCCGCCCCACGCCGCCGATCAGCAGCGATCCGCCGGTGAAGGCGGCCACCGCGCGCCCGTTCTCCTCCAGGACGTACGAGGTGTGGTGCGGGGTGTGGCCCGGCGTGGCCACCGCCCGCAGCGTCAGCCCCTCGTCGACCTCCTCCACGTCCCCGTCGGCCACCGGGACCCGCGGATACGCCACGGACGCCCCGGCGGGGACGAGATAGCGGGCGCCGGTCAGGCGGGCCAGCTCAAGACCGCCGGTCACGTAGTCGTTGTGCACATGCGTCTCGGCGACGGCGACGATCCGCACGCCCCGCCGGGCGGCCGCGGCGATCACCCGGTCGATGTCGCGCGGCGGATCCACCACGACCACCGACCGGGCACCGCCCGCCAGGTAGCTCCGGTTGCCCAGGCCTTCGGTCTCCAGGACATCGGCAAAGAACACGGCACACTCACACTCCCTCGTCACACCTTTTACCCCCCGGGGTATCTCTCCTTCACCGTAACAGAAATACCCAGGGGGGTATTTTCGGCCAGGCGGGGTGCGCGCCGGGGCGGCGTCAGCGAGGTCAGCGCGGCCGCGACGGCGGTGGCGGCGAAGGCCGCGGGGAGGCCCTGGTGGTCGGCGAGCCGGCCGAGCAGCGCCGGGCCGGTGATGGTGCCGAGGCCGAGCGCGAGGACGGTGGCCGTGAAGCCGGGCGTCGGGCGGTCGGGGAAGACGCGGTAGCTCCACACGGCGAGGAGGCCGGAACCCGCCATGAAGCAGGGGCCGTAGAGAAGCGCGGAGAGGAGGGCCGCGGGCAGGGAGATGCCGGAGACGTGGGTGGCGGTCAGCAGGGCCGCGGCCGCGGCGAGGCCCGCGAACAGGCCGCGGTGGACACGACGAAGCCCGAACCGGTCGATGGCGGGCCCGGTCAGGACGCCGAGCGTGCCCGCCAGGCCGATCAGCGTCCAGAACAGCGGTGCGGTCGCCGCGGAGCTCGTCCCCGCGTGGTCGGAGACGGCCTCGGCGGCGAAGGCCCAGTAGACGGCGCCGACAAGACCGTAGGAGAAGGCGGTCGTGTAGAGGGGGAGCGCGGGGCGTCGGGCGAGCCAGCCCAGGCCGGGCCGCGGGGATGGCTGCCGCGCGGCGGTGTGGGCGCGGTCCGTGGCGGGGCGTGAGCGGTCGCCGCCGGGCGGGAAGCGGGCGTTGGCGAGGAGCGCTGCGGCGGCTGCGGGGCGGCGGGCGAGCCAGCCCCGGCCGGGCCGCGGGGATGGCTGTCGGGCGGCGGTGTGGGCGCGGTCCGTGGC
>NZ_JBHYIG010000046.1:0-40668 GCF_042740015.1 Streptomyces sp. NPDC059037 | reverse complement strand
TTACACTGCCTGGGTGGGGGGCTGGGTCTTTTTTTTATCCGTCAGGGGGGGAGCGGAGCGGTCGGGGGGGCCGCCCCCTTACGGGGGGGCGGGGAACTGCGCGACCAGCCCTCACCGGCCTGCGGATCAAAGGGGGGAGCGGCCGGACGGCGACTCCCCCCCCGGCTCACATGGGAGTGGTCACCGTCGCAAGCTCGCCGCCCCCGAGGTGCAGCATGCCCTTGCCGGGGGCGACCGGGCCGCCCACCACGCTGCGGGAGATGCGCAGACCGATGAGGTCTCCGCTCGAACTGTCCTGCGGGGAGAGCAGGATGCCGCGGCGGGCCTTCTTCACGTCGACCTGCCAGCCGGAGAAGCCGCTGCAGACGTCCTCCTCGTCACCGGCGAGGACGATCGCGAGGCCCTGGTCGGCGCCGCGCTGGACGATGCGCTTGAAGTGACCCTCGGCGTCGCAGTCCTCCAGCATCTCGGCGTCGTCGATGAGCACCACGATCGGCTCGTCCGGAGAGGCCGGGTCGATGGCCTCCTCGAAGTCGTCCTCGTCGATGTCGTCACCGGTGAAGACCTTCAACACGCCCTCGGTGCCTTCGAGTTGGCGCAGCGGCGACTGGCGCGGGGCCGCGATGACCAGACGTACGCCCTGTGCGAGATAGGACCGGGCCATGTTCATCAGGACCGTGGAGCGGCCGGACTTGGCCGGGCCCGCGATGACGAACGCCGGTACGCCATCGGCGAGGTCGGGGCCGTGGCCCATGACCTCGTCGCCGCCGATGCCCACCAGGGCCCACAGCTTGGAGCGGGAGGCCTCCGGGTCGCGCAGCTCCCAGGCCTCGTCGAAGGAGATGCGGCTCGGCAGCGTGTCGACGCGGAACGGACGACGATGGCGCGGCACGTCCGCGTCGCGGGCCGTGGCCGCCTCGCCGATCGCGGTGACCGCGGCGGCCTGCCCCTGTCCGGTGACATCGTCCGAGAGCAGCGCGAACTGCGTCTCCGTACCGCTCTCGTTCTTGTACGCGCGGCCCGGAGGGATCTCCTCCGGCACCTTCTTGCTGGGGATGCCGAGCATCGAGAAGTCGGAGCGGTCCGCGAGCCGCAGGCCGTACTTGTCCTCGGTGAGGGAGGAGATACGGCCGACGAGCAGCTGGCGGTCACCGGTAAGGATCATGTGGATGCCGACGCTCGCGCCCTCACGCATGATCGTCGTGAGCTCGTCCGTCAGGCTGCCGTGGTCGATCTCGCCGAGCGTGGGCAGCCAGCCCTCCCAGCGGTCGAGCAGCACGACGAGGTGCGGAAGGCGGTCGTCCGCGGGCTCGGCGGCCCGCTGCTCGCCGATGTCTGCGTACCCCTTGTCCGCCAACAGGTCCTGGCGGCGCGTGAGTTCGCCCTTGAGGCGGTTGACGAGACGGACCACACGCTCGGTCTGGTTACGGCTGACGACCGCCCCGCAGTGCGGAAGCCGGGTCAGGGCGTTGAGCGCGCCGTTGCCGCAGTCGATGCCGTAGAGGTGCACATCGGCACTGGAGTGCGTACGGGCGATGGAGCCCGCGATGGTGCGCAGGACCTGCGAGCGGCCGCTGCGCGGCGCACCGCCGATCATCAGATGCCCGAAGGACGCGAAGTCCACGACGACCGCGCGGCGCGCCTGGTCGCCGGGCAGGTCCTCGATGCCGTACGGCGCGGGGGCCAGCTTGCCGGGGCCCGTCGCGGCCGCCGACACCGGCACCTCGTCGAGCAGCAGCGTCTCGGAGAGCGCCGGCAGCCACGGGCTGTGCTGGGCGGGGATGCCGAGCGTGGCATTGGCCTCGATGACCGTGTCGACCAGGACCTTCAGGTCGGTGATCTCCTCTTCCTCGCGCGCCTCGGCCTTCGGCTTGACCAGCGTGCCGCGCCCCAGGTTCGCCCAGTCCAGGGAGTCGACCCACGGCGCGAGCAGCGTCGGATCGGCGGCGCCGGGGCGCCGGCCACCGACGCGGCCCGACTGGAAGGGCACGAGCGAGGCATGCCCGAGCCGCACGTACGCGCGACCCGGCGTGTTCTTGGAGATGTGCCCGGCCTCGGGGGAGTCGATGACGTCGGAGGACTCGCCGCCGTCCGTCACGCGCAGGGCGATACGGAGGTTGGTGTTGGCGCGGATCTCCGGGGACACGACACCGCTCGGGCGCTGCGTGGCCAGCAGCAGGTGAATGCCGAGCGAACGACCACGCTGAGCGATGTTCACGAGACCCGTCACGAAGTCGGGCAGGTCACGCACCATGGAGGCGAACTCGTCGATGACGATGAGGAGTCGGGGCACGGGAGCGTGCGACGGATCGCGCCGCACCAGGTCCTGGTAGTCCTCGATGTCCTTGGCGTCGGCGTCGGCGAGGATGTGCTCGCGCCGCTTCAGCTCGGCGCCGAGGGATTCGAGGGCGCGCTCGACGAGGTGCGCGTCGAGGTCGGTGACCATGCCGACGGTGTGCGGCAGCTTCACACAGTCCTTGAACGCGGACCCACCCTTGTAGTCCACGAGTACGAAGGTCATGTTCTCGGGGGTGTTGGCGACGGCGAGCGCGGCCACGATGGTCTGCAGCAGTTCCGACTTACCCGAACCGGTCGTTCCCGCGATCAGACCGTGCGGCCCGTCCTTGCGCATGTCGATGCCGAAAGGACCGTCGTACGACTCACCGATGACCGCCATCGTCGACTGTCCGCCCGCCTGCCAGCGGGCGGTGATGGCACCCGCCGTCGGCGGCTCCAGCTGCAGCACGTCGAGCAGCCGGCTCGACCCCGGCAGCGCGGAGTCCTCGGTCTCGCCGCTGATGTCGCGCAGCGCGGACACCGAGCGGGCGAGCCGCAGGCACCAGCTGGGCGACACGAAGTCGGGGCGTACGCCCCGCACCCGCTCGGCGCCGGTCATCTCGACGCGCAGCCGCAGTTCCGGCGCCGCGCTGGACTGGGGAGTGTCGGGCGTGGTCGTGGTGTGCCAGGCCTGGAAGGAGGGGAATCCGCCGGGGGCCTGCTGCGGCGCGGCGGCCGGCGGCTGAAGCGCGCCACCGTTGCCGCCATGGCCATGGCTCTCATGCTCCTTGGGCTTCGGCTCGGCGACGACGAAGGCCTGGCACTCACCGGGCAGGAACCGCTCCTCGGAGTCGAGGCAGAGTGCGTACATACCCACGGAAGGGCCCTCGCGCAGCAGCCGCACAACACCCGGCAGGGACCGCAGCCGCCGCGATCCGTCCCAAACGACGACGATGTCCGGGTCGGAGAAGTTGGCCCCCTGGCTCTTGTTCTCCTCCAGGGCCTTCAGCCGGGCTTCGAGCGTCTGGGTCAGCTCACCGATGCGGGCGCCGACGGTCTCCGCGTCCGTGCCGATGAGTACGTTGATGTCCTGGCCGGAGGAGGGCCGGGAATGCGGGAGCCAGCGCACCCAGTCCCAGCTGTCCCGCGCGGTGTTCTCGGTCAGGACGTAGAACTGGACGTCCATCGGGCTGTGCAGCGTCGCGGTCTGCGCCACCGCCCAGCGGCCGAGCGCGGTCGCCGAGTCGCCGGGGCCGGCGATGCCGATGACGCCAAGTCCCTTCAGGGGAAGCGCAACCGGCGCATCCTCGATCTTCCACGTCACCTGCCGCCGGTGGTCGTCCTTCTCCGGGTCGTCGAGGACGACTTCGGAGGGCATCTGCCCGGTGCCGAACCGCAGCAGCAGATGGTCGGCGTCGGTGCGCCGCCGCTCCCAGAGGCGGGTGCGGGGGCCGGTGCTGAGCGCGAGGACGGTGGCGGGGTCGGGGACGGCCTGCCGCCGGTCGAGCCGCTCGGCGACGAGCGCGTCCTGGGCGTCCTTCTCGATCCGCTCCTTGGTCTCCTTGTACTCCTTGACCTGCTTCGCATGGGACTTGCGCCCGTGCTTCTTGTCCATGAAGTAGTTGCCGAAGAGCATGATCGGGCTGAGGCCCGCCATGATCAGGTAGTACCAGCGATCAAAGATCATCGCGGCGACAACCGCACCCACCAGCGGGAAGAGCGCCATGAGCCAGGGCAGCGGCCGCGCCTCGTAGTCGCGGGGCGGGGTGGGAAGGCGGAAGGTGGTCTGCCGCTCGGGCGGCCGCAGCCGGGGCGGCCGGTTGTAGTCGAGCCCGGAACCGTCCTCGGACCACTTCAGGGCGGCGTTGGGAGGCGCGTACCGAATCAGCTCAAGCAGAGTGTTCCCGAGCGCGATCTGCGCACCGAGCGGCCACTCACCACTGTCCCGCCGCTTCTCTCCGTCACGCCGCTCTTTCTTGTCCTTCTTCTTGTCCCCGTCGCTGTCGGCGCTCTTCTCCGTGCCGAAGGGCTCACCGTCGAGGGTTACGCCCTCCTTGTCCTTCTCGTCCCCGTGCAGGGTGACTTGGCAGGTGCCATCGGTTGCAACTGACAACGTGAGGGCGCGGTCGTTCATCTCCGGATCATCGATACGGATGTACGCGGCGGGCCCGCTGCCGATGTCGTAGCGCCCGATGCCGAGCCGGTGCACGGCACCCGCCGTCGGCCCGCTCGCGACGCGCAGCTCGACGAGGCCGGTGGGTTCGCCGGGCAGGCAGCCCGCGGGGTCGTTCAGGCTGACGACGGCGCCCTCGCGCAGCGGCGAGGTGCCGACGGTGGCGGTGGGGTCGACGGCGTACCCGTCTACATAGACGAGGGGAGCTCCGGCGGCGGGGACTTGGTTGCTCCCGAACCCGATCGGAATGACCTGCGCACCGTGCCCGCCGTCCGCACCGCCGAGGCCGACCTGCCGCGCGAGTTCGACCGCTATGTCCTGCACGGTGGACTCGGGATCGGCGTCGAGGACCACGTCGGCGGTGGCACCGCCGAACGGATCGACGACGGTCAGAGTCAGGCGCACGATCGTCCTCCCCGTAACTGAACAATGGCGTTGACGATAGCCGCTCCACCCTTCCCACTGGCAACGGCCTGTGCATCGGCTCATAGCAGAGCTGTGACTGAACCGGGGTGTGATCCCTTCCGCCCCACCCGTAAGCTGCTGGCGCAAGAGCGGACGATCACACCATCCGCGCGAAACGGGAGCCACGGGGGCTGGCCCTGCGGCGAGTTGATGAGGAGAGAGCCACATGGCCAAGGACCTTGATGTCACATATCAGGACATGCGAGACGCGGCCAAGCACGTCGTCAAGGAGAAGGACAAGCTCAAGGAGAAGCTGGACGGCCTGCGGAAGTACATCGCGAACCTGGTCGAGACCGGCTACGTGACGAAGAGCTCCTCGAAGGCCTTCGACGAGAACTTCGACGAGTTCGTCAAGGGCGCCAAGGACACGCTCGACGGTCTGGACGGCATGGGTGACTACCTGACCAACGCCGCGGACAAGTTTGAGCAGATTGATGACGAGCTGGGGCGAGCTGCCAAGAAGTAGTGGCTCACCGCTGCGTGAAGGGCGGGGCGACGGAGGAGTTCCTCCTGGCGCCCCGCCCTCGGTTGTGTGCCGCGCGGTGGTTCGTGATCAGCGGTTGATGGACTGGATTTCCTCGACCGTGATGTCCTGCACTGCCTCGATCGTGCCGTTGGGCATGTTGACCGGTGCCGCCTGGCCCGTGCCCGTCCAGCTGATCTCCCAGGTCAGGGATGCCTTGAGCGGGAACGTCTCGCCGCCCGACGAGCGGCGGTAGATGATGCCGCAGGGCGGGGTCTCCTTGGACTTGCCCTTGGCGTAGGGCTCACCGATCTTGCCGTCGACGATGGGGCATTCACCGTTGGCGGGGATCGTCGTGGCGTCCTTGGTGCCGGGGTTGAGCGTCAGGGACTTGGGGGTGGCGGTCGTCGTCGCCTGGAGGTTGAAGCCGGGGACGTTGATCTCCGCCGTCGCCTTGACCTCGTCGAAGACGGCCTTGTCGAGCCAGGCCCACGTGGGCAGGTTCACCTTGGTCGTGGCCTCGGGCGCGAGGGTGACCTTGGTGCCCGGGAGCTCCATGTGCTGGTAGGCGAGGGCGGCCAGTATCTCGGGGGTGATGGCCTCCTCGTGCTGGGGCGGCGGGGGCTCGCCGTTGTCGACCCAGAAGGGCAGGTCCGTGCACCCGGTCCGCTTCAGGTAGTCCGGCTCGTTGGGGTTCTCGACCCCTGCCCAGAACATCCCCTCGCCGTCCTTGTCGACGTTGTAGTCCTTGTAGCCGGGGGTGTCCGTCCAGCCGTAGTCGTCCTCGTAGTGGCGTTCCATCTCGTTGATCGCCGCGCCGGCGTGGCCCGTCATGCCGGGTGTGTTCTTGGCGTCCTTGATGTTCTTGGACATCTTCTTCTTGAAGTCCTTGGCACCGAGGTACGGGGCGTACCAGCAGGGCGGCGGCGTCCAGTTGACGTCTGCCGAGGAGACGTTTCCGCTGCCGCCGTCCTTGGTGACGGCTCCTGAGTACTGGACCTTCGCGGCGGCGTAGATGCCGGTTCCGTCGCCGCCGCCCTTCTCTTCGGTGCTGGCTCCGTTGCCGTTCTTCTCCGGCTCTCCCGCGTAGGCGGGGCCCGTGAGGGTGAGGGCGCCGAGGGCGAGTGTCAGAGCGGCGGTACCGGTACCGAGGGCCGCACGTCGTGGTCTGTTCACTGGCACTTCTCCGCCTTCTCTTCGACGAACACCTTGGATGCCTGCCAAAGACCCTCGCCTGTAGGGTGCTTGACCATAATGATCTTGAAGTGGTCGAAGTCCGAGATGCTGGGCTTGGTCTTCTGGACCTTCCCGGTCTTGACCTCTTTGCCGTAGAACTTGGTTGAGTCCGCGCAGAACGCGACCTCCACCGAATTGCCGTTCGCCGTGGAGCGCGTGGCCGCTTCGTAGTGCCGTCGTGTGCCAGTGGCGGTCCAGCCGTCTTCGACCCGGCCGTCGATCTGCACCTTCGCGTAGTGCAGGCCCTCACCGGTGGCGTAGGTGGTCACGGCCGCGTTCTTGGATGTGCGCTTGTCGACGCCGTGGTAGATGGCCCGGACGAAGTTGGCGGCGTCGTCCATCGCGGCCGCCTCGTTCTTGTCCTTCGGCTTCTCCCACTCGAAGACCAGCTTCATGTCCTTGGGCAGCGTCAGGTCCACGCCGTCCGGCTTGTCCTCGGCCGGTGCTCCCGACGGGTCGGGGGACTTCTTCGACTTGTCCGCGCCCTGCCCGGCGCCGGCGATCTTGTCGTCGTCCTTGGATTCGCCGTCCCCGCTGCCGCACGCGGTCAAGAGCAGGGCTGCGGTCGCGGCGAGCGCGGCGGTGACGGGCATGGTGCGGCGGTTCACAGTCGGCTCCCGGTGGGGCGAGGGGTGTCTCCAACAGGCCGACGTTATCTGTGGGGTTGTTGGTTCCGCCAGGGTCGATTGCGGGGCATCCATCCCATTTCGATGGACCGTCATCGTGTCGTGACGCGAAGGGTGCGGCGTTAAGGCTGCGTGAGTGGTGTCGTCCTGAACCGCTGTTGTGGCACCGGCAGTCGTACGGTTGCGCTCTGGCCCGGTCGCCCACGGAAAGCGGGGTGACGGGTGTCGGTGAACGGGGAGCGGTATGAGTGATTTATCGGTCGACTATGCGGTGTTGCTCCGGGTTAAAGGCAACCTTGACCATATTGCCCACCTGATGAAACAGCCCGGCCGCGACATGGAAAAGGTCAGCGGCGATGCCATGGGTGTTCTCGAACTCGCCAAGCGCATGGACGATTTCGGCGACGAGTGGTCGTACGGGATCAAGCGGCTGACGAAGTTCTCCGGGAAGGCGTCCGAGGCGCTCCTCAAAATCAAGGAATCTTTCGAGAAGCTGGACGACGAGCTCGCCAAGGTGGGCGAGAAGGGCAAAGGCAAGGGGAGCGGTAAGTAGGCATGGCTGAAGCACTGCTTGAGGATTTCCCGGCCCTGGGATTCGTGCCCTGCCCAGGTGACCACACGGTGGCCGACGACGTCGCCAAGAAGGTCGGCACGACTGCCAAGGCGCTCACCGAGATCTGCCATGTGCTGCACGGGTCCGGTGTCGGCGACTGGAAGGGAAAGGCCGCGGAGGGCTTCCGGGAGAAGTTCGACGACGAGTTCCGTCCCAAGATGGACGAGGCCCGCGACTCGTTCCGCGCCGCCGCCTCTGCCCTGACGGACTGGGCCGAGTACATGGAACGTAAGCAGAAGGCCGCCGTCGACCTGGAGGGCGATGCGGCCGCGGTCAGCAAGCGGCTCAGCGACGCGCACGAAAAGGCCGACAAGCTCAACCGTGCCGACGACGGCAAGAAGGACGGAAAGGAGGGAAAGGGTGGCAAGGAGCGCGAGGAAAAGCTCCAGGAGGCCAATCGGACGGTGAACTCCACGGACATAGAACTGGAGGAACTCCGCCGCAAGGGCCGCCGGATCAGGAAGGAATACCAGGAGTTCGGCAAGGAGATAGCCGAACGACTGAAGACCGCCATGGACATCGCCCCGAATGAGCCCGGCATGTGGGACAAACTCGGGGACGCGCTCGAAAACCTCGGAAAGGCACTGGCAGACCTACCGGGCAAGCTGGGGGACGTCCTCGCCGACATCGGGGAATGGATCAAGGCGCACGCGGACTGGATCACTGTCGTGGCCTCCGTCGTCGGTGTCATCGCCATCTTCTGTCCTGTGCTCGCACCGTTGGCCATCGGGCTGAGTGCCGTCGCGTTCATGGCGCATGCAGCGGCGTACGGGACGAAGGGTCTTTTTCCGCCCTGGGGTCCCAACGCCAGCAACTGGCTGACGCTGGGCGGCGACGCGCTCGGTATGGCGCCCGGTGTCGGCGCCGTGTTCAACGGGGCGAAGGCCGGGGTCAAAGCGGGCCGGGCCGCGCAGGGCTTCGCCAACGGCGCCCGGGTCGGTCTGAAGACGGCCGGCAAGACCGTGGCGCGCAAGGTCGACGAGATCGACCCGGTCTCCAAGGTGATCCAGAAGCCGCTGAACGCCGCCGCGGCCAAGCTGGGTGTCTCGCGGGGAGCCGCCCTGACCGCCGGGGAAGGTGTTCAGGCCGCCGGCAACCTCGCACTGACCGCTCCGACCGCGATCAACGCCTATGCGCCGAGCCCTCAGAGGCTCGACACCGCCACCTGGGGAACCGGCGCGCAAACCATTGTCAATGGCTCCGGTGGCGGCAAGTTCGGCGGGGCCATGGCCATCGGCAGCGTGATCGGTCTTGGTGCGTGGGAGGTGTCGGACTGATGACGACGGCTCCTGGAGCGCCGATGCCGGCAGGGGCGGTCGGCCTGCGGCCCGCCGTCGGGGAGACCGTGGCCGCCTCCACCGGGCCCTTCCCGGACGGGACCCCCGACTTCTGGTTCGATCTCCCCATCGGCTTCTCGGAGTTCGACCTCGACGAGGACCCAGAGGACCGCATGCTGCGGACCGCCGAGGCGATCGACCCGCTCTTCGCGGACGCCACACCCGTACAGAAATTCAGCCTCGTACTGTCCGGTGAGTACGCCCTCCACACCATGCTCAAGGCGGGTGCCGAGCACATCTCGACCTGTCTGTACCGGATGGCCGACGGACAGCTTTCCCAGGGAACATTGGCCGTGTTCATCGAGCGGCCGACGATGGGCCCCGAGGTCCAGGACAGGACGGGCTCGGCCAGACGCACGGCCGAGCAGTGGCACATGCTGTATCCGGATGCCGAGGCCGCTGTGGTCATGCTGCCGTACGGCCCCTCCGCCCTCTGTATTCGCGACCAGGACCTGATGCTGCCCGGAGCGCTCTGCGGCCTGGACGAATCCGTCCCCACCACGGTCCGGTTCGTGGAAGTCTGCGTGCCGCTGAAGACCGGTCCCGGGTCGGTGCTCTTTCTCTTCATGACGGAGGACAGGGAGCACTGGGACGACTACCTCCAGATCCTGAGCGGCATCATGAAGTCGGTCTCGGCGGACGAGGTCCCGGGGGAGAAGGAGCGAAGCGCCGGCCATGAGCGTTGACACAGGCGGCCCGGCGCGGCAACGGCGTACGCGGTATCGCGCCGTGGCGGCGGTCGTCGTCGGCTGCTACGTATCCGCGGTGATCGTGGGGATGTACCTGGTCGCGGGTGAATTCGGTCTCGGCGTCCAGGTACCCCTGTGGATTCTGCACGGGGTGCTTCTCGTCGCGCTGATCCACCGGCTCGGCGTCTCCGGTGAATCCAGCCTGTACGCGGCGCTGTTCATCGTGTTCACCTCCGTGCTCTCCGTGGGGGTCGCCGGCATGGCACGCGATGACCTCACGCTTGAGCGGCGCGGCGAGCAGATCACGGCCACGGTCACGAAGGAACGTCTCGATCCGGCGCAGGGGCGCAAGGCCCGGCACTCCCACTACACGCTGGAACGGCGGGACGGCACGAGGGTGTTGGGGCCGGAGCTGGAAACGACCTCCGATGTGTACGACGTCGGGCAGGCCCTGAAGGTTCTGGAGGATCCGGAGGGAGAACTCGCCCCCCGGACGCTCGGCGAGGCGAGCTCCACGGGCGAAGTGCTCGGCGCCGCATCATTCGCCCTCGCCGCACTCGGTGCTGTCGGCTGCATGACGTGGAAAGGCTCCGCGGCAGCCAAGCGCAGGGCTGCTCGCGAGCCGGCGAACAGGATGCGGAAGGCGTACAAGGCCATCACTCGCAACCATGCCACGCAGGACGAGCAGGAACGGAAACTCCGCGAGGCCTTGCGCACCTACCCCGTCGACCGCCGTGGCTACATCACGGTCTATCCCGAGGACTACCCCGACGTATCGCATCACCGGGCCGCCCGCATCGCCTGGGAGACCGGGCTGCGCGCGGAGGCTTATGGCAACCGGGGCTCATGGCGCTTCCGGGAGACCGTGGTCGAGGAAGTCCCGTACGACTGAGTGTTGCGCGGTGCTACGAGGGGTTCGGCGCCGGCGACAGCCGGATCGTACGCGCGAAGTCGTCGATCGCGTCGAACGACGCCTCAAGCAGCGCCGGGTCGTCGTAGTGGCCCTTGAGGACCAGGTCGATGCCGTGCTCCGCGGCGTTCCAGGCGTACGTGACGGAGAGCATCAGGACGCCGTCGGGGCCGGTCCAGCTGCGCAGGCAGCGGATGCCCTCTCCGAAGTGGGGGGAGACGAACGGGGTCGTCTCCACGCGCTGGCCGGGGACCGTGACCGTGGGGTCGGGCTCCGCCAGCATCTTCAGGTGCGCGGCGCTGTGCTCCTCGTCGCAGGCGAACTGCTTGGTGAAGAAGACCAGCGGTGCGGCCTGCGGCGGCATCGGGCCGAAGATGAAGCCCTGGTCGGCCCCGATGCGGTCGCGCAGCATCGCGGCCGAGCCCTCGAGGAACTTCTTCATCTGCCGCTTCTCACGCCAGGTCAGCTTGCGCTGGTGGAGCATGGCGCTCGCGTCGAGCTGCAGGTCCAGCCACTGGGCGAACTCCGACTTGGTGCCGCCCAGCGGCATGTGGAACCACAGGGCCGGGTCGGAGTCGGTCTCGACGATCATCATGCGTAGCTCCAGCGGAAGGTGGTCATCACGGCGTCGAAGAGTTCCACCAGGGTCTCGGTGAACTCCGTGTCCATGTCCGGGGCGATCAGTGTGCTGAAGGAGAAGGTCATCCACAGGGCGGGGGTGCTGTCCGGGATCGGCACGGTGTACTGCACCCGCAGGGACGGAACCTCGACCCCCTTCTCGGGATCGGCGGGGCACGTCTCCAGGGTGCGGACCGCCGCCGTCCCGTCGAGTTCCCGCACCGAGGCCTCCTCGGCGTCACGGGCCAGGTCCACGAGCACGGCCTCGGGCTCGATGTTCGCCTTCGGCGCCCCCAGCGGCGCGGAGGCGACGAACGAAGCCGGGATGATCATTCCGTGCATCCGCTCGACCGGCAGGTAGAGCGTCAGGCCGTCGGACTTGCGGGCCTGCCGCGCCGTCTCCTTCAGCTCCTTGGTGAGCTGCAGCCGGGCCTTGGGAATGTCGTCCTTCGGGAATCCGGCGGGGAGTTGGGACACCGATTTCCGTACGATCCGCTGGATCGCCTCTTTCGTTCCCATCTGGAGGGGAATCGTGTCCCATCCGGGCGGCGGGACGAGATTGAATCCGGTCGGTACGCGGACGGAATCCGCGGAGCCGTCATCGCTGTGCTCGGCGGTCTCGGCGGTCTCGGCCGTCTCGGCGGTCTCAAGAGTCTCTGGGCGCTCAGGGTGTGACACTGCGGTTCCGAATCTTCTCTGCGACCCAGGTCGAGCCGACCAGCACGGTGAACAAAGGGGCCCCGATGATCCCGGGCCAGAAGGACGTGAGCAGGCTGGGGACGAGCAGCGCCCAGCCCATGGCGAGGTCGCGGGTCAGCAGCGGCGGACGCCTGCTGGGCGTGGGGTGCTGGATCAGGATCCAGAGGAGATGGAGCAGGCAGGCCGTCAGGCCGGCCCAGTAGATCCAGAACAGGGTCTTGCGGCCGCCGTCGGGGAGTACGACGGCGATGGCGATCAGCGGCAGGACGGACACCAGCGCACCGATGACGGTCACCCGCACCCGGAAATGCGCGCCCGTGCCCAACTGCTCTCTGAGGGACCCAGCCATCTGCTCTTCTCCCGCTTTCCTCAGCCGACCCGGGCCACCCGGGATTTACCCGGACCACCCCGGATCTACCAGTGGGTGTCCTCCGCCGGCATCCAGCCGCTTTCCTTCCAGGTGTTGTAGCCCTCGTTGTACGGCTTGTCCCCGGGAACCAGGCCCTGCTGGTCCAGCCAGCCGATGGAATCGCTCTTGCTCAGGGACTTGTCCATGACGTCGACAGCCATGCCACCGTACCCGGCGGTCATCGCGGCCCCGTATCCCACATGTCCGAGCGTGGAGGACCTGCCGGCCACGGCGTCCGGGAAGGCTCCCTTGTTCGCGCGCAGTTGGCCGAACAGTCCTGCCGCCTCGTCGTCGCCCAGGTGCGCCCACTTGGAGGCCGATGACACCGAGGTCGGGCCCTTGGCGACAAGGCCGGCGTCCTTGGAGATCTTCTTCAGCGTGAAGTGCCGCAGGTCCGAGAAGAACTTCCGGGATACGTCGTCCTGAGCACCGTTCATGGCCCTGCTCAGGTCGTTCAGCATGCCCTTGTGCGACCTGAGGCCCGCCTTGAGACCCGCGGTCCTGCTGGTCTGCGCGGCGGCGGAGGTGGCCTTGTTCGCGCCCTTGAGCATGTTGATGCCGCCTCGGCCGACGCCCATCAGGAGCAGGCCGCCGACGTCGAAGGCGAGGTCGGTCCAGGACGCGTCACCGGAGGCGACCAGCATGGATCTGGTCAGGATGGTCACGATGGCGATGGCGAGGACCAGTACGTTCAGTCCGGGAATCCAGATGGCGACGATGCCGGCGATGGTGGCGATCCAGCCGAGGCCGTCGAGGACGGTTTTGATCCAGTCCGCGTTGTCGTGGAACCACCCCTTGAGGTTGTCCCACCACGAGTCCTCGATGACGTCGTCGATCTCGTCCCGGATCTTGCCCGCGTGGTGTCCCGCCCGCTCGTCGCGGTTGCCGGTGATCTTGTCCAGCTGATTCCGGTACGTCTGCAGGGGATCGTGGTCCGTGCCGCTCTCGGACGGCTTCGGGGTGTTCTTGTCGCCGGAACCGTCGCCGGAATCGCCCTTCTTGGACTTCTCGGCGTCTATCTCGTCCTGCTTCTCCTTCGCCTGGCGCAGCACACCGTCGGCGTCGGACTGGAAGTCCTCCAACTCGTTGGCCCAGGTGGTGAGATGGCCATGGACGCGCTCATAGCGGCTGGCCACCTCCCGCATGTGCTTCTCCAGCGTGCCGGAGTCCTCGCGCAGGCGCTTGACGTACTTGCCCTTGAGCTTGTCCTCGTTGCTGATGGCCCGGAGGTTCTTGGCCTGGGTCCGCAGCTTCTTGGCGATCCCCACCATGTGGCGGACCTCGGTGCGCACCTCTTCCGGGTCGCCGGGTACCGGGTCGGAGTCACGGAGCGGCTGCCAGTCGATCGGCCGGCGCTTCGACGTCGCTGTAGTCACTTCTTCCGCTTCTTCTCGTCGCGCTTGCTCAGCTGCTTCTCGAGATCCTCGAACGCCTTCTTGGTGCCCGAGACGAGCTTGCCGGTGGACTCGATGCCCTCGATGAGCTTGGTGCGGTAGTCGTCCCAGTTGTCCACGAAGTCGCCCATGGCCTCGGCGATCTCGCCGGACCCCCAGTGCTTGTGCATGTCGTCACGACGCTTCTCAAGGCCCTCGAACGTCGTCTTGAGCTGGCTGAGCGTTCGCTCGGACTCCGCGAGGAACTCGAAGTCGACCGTCAGGTCTGGGTCTGCCACTGCGCTCTCCCCAGGTGGGCGGCGTTACGTTCCTGCGATCACCGGTCGACCGTCGGCTTCCGGTGGGGCGAGGGGTGTCTCCAACGGGCTGACGTTATCCAGGGGGTTGCTGGTTCCGCCAGGTTCGATACGGGGCAAGCTGCCCCAATTCGGTCCGACTGTCATCGTGTCGTGACGCGAAACCGGCGATGGTGAATGTTCTGGGTGGTGCCGAAGGTTCTGGCGTGAAGATCGCCGACATCGCCGACAGGGGGGGGGGCGGGCGAGTCCGCTCGGCCCGTCCTGTCGGCGGTCTCCTCAGGGAGCTCAGGCCTCCGTCAGGGGCCCAGACCTCTGTCAGGGAGCCCAGACCCCCAGCGTTCGCGCGAGTTCCTCAAGGTCTTCCGCCGCGCGCAGGACGTGCGCGATGTCCTCGGAGGCGGTCCAGATGACCACGTCTGCCCCGTGCTCCTCGACCTGCCACGCGTAGCGGACGCAGGCCAGCAGGTGAGGGGAGTCCTCCTGTGGGACGTAGCGGAAGGTGCTCATGCCCTTGCCGAGCTTCTCGGACCTGAAGGGCTTGACGACCGGGGGCTCGACGGCGGCCGTGTCGTCCGCCTCGGTCAGCGCGCGGAGGGTTTCCTCGCGAGGGCCCGACGCCGGGCCGATCGCCGCGATGACCGCCAGCGGCACCTCGGCGGGGTGGTCGAGGTGGAGGAAGACCCAATTGTCCGAGCCGGGCGGGGCGAAGGCCTCGGCGCAGCGCTCCAGGGTCCCGGCGACGAAGTCGACGCCGTTGGGGCCGGGGTCGAGGTCGCTGTCCGCCCACAGGTCCTCGGCGACTTCCCGCGCCCAGGTGTGGATGTCGTCCCAGGCCTCCGCGGGGGCGGTGCGGCCGGTCCGCGGCGGGACAAGGACCCAGGCGTCGTCGTCGACGTCGTCGATGTCGATGATGGGCCAGAAGTACTCTCTCGTCTCCGACGGCACCGTCATGCCCGCCTCCAGCGGAAGTTCGCCATCACGGCGTCGAACCATTCGACGAGGACCTCGGCCAGCTCGTCCCTGGGATCCCCGCCCCCGACCGTCGAGAACGCGGCGACGAACCAGCGGTCCGGGTCGCCCGGCACGGAGAGGATGTACTCGACGCGCCGCGAGGGGAGCTCGGCGCCCCTCTCCGGGGCGGCCCCGGCCACGTGCTCACGGCGTACGGCGAGTGCGCCGTCGATCTCGCCCGAGCTCAGGTCGGCGTCCTCCACGCCGTCGCTGGAGAGCAGCTGGACCGCGGTCTCGGTGGGCTCGGATGCGCCCCGCGGCCGGCCGGAGGGCCTGGGCACGAGGGATTCGGTCACGAGGATCGACGCGCCGATGTTGAAGTCGCCCAGGGGCTTCACCGGCAGATAGAGGTCCAGGGCCTTGCCCTTCTGGGCGCCCTCGACCGAGGCACGGAAACGGCGTTCCAATTCGCGCTTGTACGGGCCGATCCTGTCCATGGGGGCGTCGGCGGGTATGCGCGTGAACGCCTCGTCCAGGATCTGGCGAACGGCCTCCTCCGTGCCGCGGCGGAGGGGGACCTGGACCCATTCGGCGGGGAGGAGGAGGCGGTAGCCGGTGACCGGCGGGTCGACGGCGTCGACGAGACCGGCGGCTTCCGGCGTCGGCCCGTTGCGCTCAGCCTGCATGGAGGCGCTCCTTGCGATTCAGGTGCCACATCCCGGCGAGTCCGGCGAGGCATACGGCGACGGCGATCCAGAGAGCCGGGTGGCCCTTGCCGATGGCACCCATCGCGGAGTAGAGGAGGTAGATGCCGAGTGCTCCCCTGACCATCACTCGCTCACCGGACAGTTCCATCCAGTCCTTCGGATGGCGCGCCAGGTAGATCAGGATCACTGGGGTGAGACTGCACAGGGTCCACTCCCAGGTCGGCATCGATACGAGTTCACGCCCCAGGAAATCCTTGGTCGCAGGCCCGGCGAAGAGTCGCAGAAGAGCCAACGCCAGAACGACCTTCATCAGGAGAAGCACCCTGAAGGGGTTCACGCGCAACCGCCGGGGGTCGGCCTCAGCCTCCGCGCCCTCTGACATTGATCTTCCCTTCACCATCGCGATGCCACCGGCCTGGTCATGCGGTCCTTCATACGGCTGTACTCATCGTCTGAAACCGAGTCTCCACTCTTATCAGCCGCGTCCAGCCCAGTGCCGACCAGCCACGACCCACGGAGCGCGTCCTTGTGACGTTCGGCCTCGCGGGCATTGTCGGCGAGTTTCGTGTTGTCCGGGTACTGGTCCCGCCACTTCCTGATGTCCTTCATCTGCCGGCCGAGCTGGGCATCGCCCAGCATGTCGGCCTTCTCCCGCACATTGATCTGGGGCATCTCGGCATCGCGTACCTCCTTGCCCGCCTTCTTCCCTTCATTCGAGGCCTTCTGCTGCGCCCTGAGCCCGCGGGCCCGGGCCTTTGCCCGGTCGCCGCCGGACCTGCCGCCGCCCTTCCGGCTGTTCTTCTTGGCGTTGTCGATCGTGTTCTGGCGGGCCCGCTGCCCCCCCTGCTTTGGCAGCGTCGTCGGCCACTCCTGACGCGGTCTTGCGCGAGCTGTTCTGCAGCGCCTTGATGGCCTTGGCCGCCTTGACGCCGTTGCGTGCCATCTTCAGCGCACCCAGGTCCATGACGACGTCGAACCAGGAGCCGTTCCCTGTCCCGGCTTGCACGATGTGGATCGCGGCGACGATGCCGGTCAGGATGAGGGCGACGATGCCGATGGCAGGGAAGAACATGGCGGCGATGCCGATGATTGTCGCGCCCCAGCTTGCCCAATCAGCCACGGTATTGAGCCAATCGGCATCCCCGATCGTCGCCTTGAGGTCGTTCCACCAACTGTCCTTCATGTCATCGTCGATGGACTTGCGGATCTTGCCGGCGTAGTGGCCCGCGCGCTCGTCGTAGTCCCCGGCCGCGGAGTTGAGCCGCCCGCGGGCGTCCTCCAGATCGTCCTTGGCATTCTTGAGCGCGGGATCCTCGGCGTCAGAACCCTTGTCGCCCTTCTCACCCCCCTTGCCGTCCTTCTCGCCGTCCTTGCCCTTCTTCTCGGAGTCCGGCTTGTTCTCGTGGGCGTCGATGATGCGCTGGGCTTCCTTGGCGTCATCGAGGGCCTTGTCCGCGCGCTTCTGGAACCCTTCCAGGTCCTCGGCCCAGCCGGACAGGTGGTTCTTGACCTCGCGGTAGCGGTCCTCCGCCTCGTCCAGCTTGCGGCCGAGCCCGCGGGCGTCCTCGGCGAGCTTCTCCGCGTACTGGCCCTTGAGGTTGTCGGCGTCGGCCATCGCCGTGAGTGCCGCGGCCTGGGTGCGCAGATACTCGGCGATTTTCTTCATGTGTTTGACCTGGCCGCGGACCCCCTCGGGATCGCCCGGTACGGGATCGCTTTCGCGCAGCGGCTGCCAGTCCTTTGGACGTGCCATGTTCTATTCCCCCGAAATGAGTCCGTCGCTCGTCGCTCGTCGCTCGGCCGTTGCCGTTCGAGCAGCGCCTACTTCTTCTTCTTTCCGGCCTTCGCCAGGTCGTCTTCGAGCTTCTTGAACGCGTCCCGGGTGCCCTCCACCTGCTTCCCGACCTCTCCCAGGGATTCGAGGAGGCGCTTGCGGTTCTTGTCCCAGTTGTCGACGAAGTCGCCCATCGCGTCCTTGATGTCGGACGCGCCGACGTCCGACTTGACGTCGTCCTTCCATTCATCGAGGTTCTTGAACTCGTTCTCGATGGCGTTCAGTTGGCTCGCCGACTTGTTGAGCAACTGAAAATCGACGATCAGGTCTGAACCGGACATAAATCCCCGCTCTCGTGCTGTTTCCCGCTTCAGGTTCCCGCTTCACGCTTCCCGACTCCGGGAATTGTGCGGGTGCGCGGAAGAATACCCAGGAGGCAGGGCAGGGTGGGGAGTTGGCGAATTAGGGGCTAGGGCGTCCGGCAGGCAGGGCGCCCCCGCGGGCGGCGAACCGGAGCAGCCGCGGCGGGACTGGGGGCCGATCGGCTGAGGGCCCCAAGCGCTCCGCCCAGACGTCGTCACCAGCCCCACTCGCTACCCCCGCCCCCGCGAAAACTCCCCCCGCCCCACACGCCCCGCGAGCCCGTCCTCCCCGTCCCGCAGCAGCGAGCCGTACCCCGTCGCCGCCCACACGCTCTGGTCGGCCGGTACCTCGAAGTACGGGACCTGGCGCCCATCGGCGGTGTCGGTGTCCGTCAGTACCTCCGGGGCGCGGCGCGTGCGCACCGCCGTCCCGCACTGCTCGCACGCCGCGATGTGCAGCTGATCGCGGCGCCCCAGCGGGCGCCACCGGATGCGGCGTTCGGCGCGGCCGTGCAGGGGGTTGAAGAAGCAGAGGGGGAGCGGGGCCGCCGTGCCCTCCAGGGCGTCCCGGCCCTCTGCCACCAGGGCGAGCACCCCTGCCAGGTCCGGCAGCCCGCGGGCCCCGTCGAGGACCGTGCCCGCGGCCGCGTAGGCGTCAAGTGCGTGCTGCAGACCGGGAGTTGAGGTGTCCGCCCGCTGGACCGCCTCGCCGAGGGCCACGACCTCCGCCTCCGTCTGGCGGCGCAGAGCCGCCTCGTCCGCCTCCCGCGCCGCGGCGAACACGGCCTGGGGGAAGGCGAACGGGGAGCCGCTCGTGCCCGTCCCGCGCCTCCGACGACGTACGAAGAAGAAGAGGCAACCGGCGGCCAGGGCGAGGGCGAGCGCCGCTGCCGTCAGGGGCCAGGCGGAGCCGCCCGCACCGGAGTCACCCTTCTCGGCCTCCGTGTCGCCCCCGCCGCCCGACCCCTCGCCCAAGTCGGCCGTCGCCTCCTCGTACGCCTTCTCGCCGTCGCCCCGCTCGATCAGCTCGACCGCCTTCTCGGTCTGGTCGGCGAGCCCGGCGTCCTTCATCTCGTCGAGGGAGCCGACCGTACGGACCGCGTCGGCGGCCTGCTGCTCCTCGCCCGGCCACTCGAAGCCGTTGAGGTCGCCGGTCCACCGGTCGCCGGCGGTGACGAGGATCAGCTGGCGCTCGTCGAGCCGGTCGTGCACGACTTCCGCGAAGACGTCGGATTCACCGTCGTACGCATCACCCTGGACGATCGGTACGAGGGCCACCTTGATCGGAAGACCGGTCTTATCGATCTGCCGTACGAGCTGCTGCTGCCGGGCGGGCGGTACGGAGTCGGCGTACGCGGCATCGACGTACACCGGCGAACGCCGCAACGCGTCGGCGATCTTCTCGCCGGGGCTGGCGGCGGCGGGCGCCTGCGCGGCGGCCGGGGGAGCCGCTGCCACAGCAAGGAACGTGAGAGCCATGGCCGCTACGGCACGCTTCAGGTCACTGAACACCGACGTACTCCCGTACCTGGCGGATGAGTTGGGGAATCCCCTGCTGTATCGAGGGCAGCGGCCCCGGCGCCTCCTCGTACGGCACGCGCACGAACCGTGCTGCCCCCGGCAGGGTCAGCCGCAGCGTGTGCGCGTGCCGGGGCTGCGCGCCGACCAGGACACGGCACTGCGCGCACACCGGGATGGTGCGCAGCCGCTGCTCCTCGGGCGCGTACTGGGCGTCACGCCAGCCCGTCGCGGGCCCGTGCAGCGGATTGAGCGCACAGCACGGCTTGTCGGCGCCGGCGAGCGCGGCGCGGCCCGTCCGGGCGAGGACGATGGCGGCGGCGAGATCGGATGGCGTGACGTCGTCGTCGACGTGCCCGTCGGGGTCACGGTCGACGAGCAGCGTGGCGGCGTCGAGACAGTCCCAGACGCGGGTACGGAGACTGGAACGGAGCGCGGCGTCAGGGTCGAACTCCCGTCCCAGGGCGTCGATTTCGTCGCGGGCGGTGCGGCGCAGGAAGTCGAGGGAGGGCGCCGGCGGTGCGTCGAATTCGGGAAGGGGGGTCGGAGACGCACTGTTGGTGGTCGTACCGCTCGTACCGCTCGTACCGCTCGTACCGCTCGTACCGCTCGTACCGGTCGTACGGGGTCGCCTCAGGCTCGGCACGGCGAGGCGGGTGATGCCGAGCAGCGAGGCGACGACGCCGAAGACGACCCCGGCGGCGAGGGCGCCGACCAGCAGCCCCGGCCAGAAGTCCCCGGAGAACAGCGGCGAGAGCTGGTCGTCCTCGACGGGTTCGGGAGCGTCGTCCATGCCGAGCGAGGAGGTCTCCGGCTCCTTCACGCGCGGCGCGTCATCGAGAAGCGTCATCAACTTGCCGAGCCGCTCGCCGAGTTGGTGGTCGCTGGAACGGTCGTCGTCATCGCCGTACCGAACCGAATCGGGAAGGTCGAAGGCGATGAGATTGGCATCGATGCGTACGTCGTACGTGACGACGTCGATGTACCCGCCGAGGGGATCGGCCACGACGTAGACGCCACGGTCCCCCGCCGCCCCGATCCGCTTGCGCACCGCCTCGACGAAGATCTCGGGCTCACTCGCGGACTCGTCCTCGGTGAGCTGCGGGACGAGGGCGACGAAGACGGGCCCGCGGTCGAAGTCGTCGATCTGGTCCAGGAGTTCACGCTCTTGCCGCGCGTCGAGGGAGCGCGGGCTCTCGGGATCGCTGTAGACGGGACTCCGCTTCAGGCCGTCGGCGACGCGTTCGACGCGGGTCGAGAGGTCGGCGGCGGTGGGTTGCGGAGTGGCGCTGGAGGTCTCCTGGTCGAAGACGAGGGTGGCGCTGAGGGCGATGGCGACGGCGGCGAGTGCGGCGACCCCGGCTTCGATGCGCAGGGGAGTGAAAAGCCGTCGCCGTTCCGTGGCCGCGTCGCTCCCTCGGACCTGCCGCCGCCAACGACGTACGTAGGGACTGATGACGACAATGAGGAGGGGTACGCCGGTCAGCGCGATGCCGGTGGCGAAGGACTGGTTGTCGCGGTCGACGGGATCGATGTGCATCTCCGCGACTTCTTCGCCGCTGTCACCGCCGTACTTCTTACGGGCGGCCTCCGCACGCTGGGCGGCCTTCTCGCGCCCCTGCGAGACGACGTCGACGAACCGCTCGAACTTCAGCAACGGCCCGGCGTCATAGGGCAGTTCGTACAGCTGGACGGTGGAGGCGTCATCGGCGGGAGCCGCCACTTCGAAGGCCTCGGCGTCCGTGACCCCCATGTCGTCGACGAGCACATACAGCCCGTCCCGCCCGAGCCGGTCGTGCACGGCCCCGAGCAGCCGGTCGCTGCCGATCCCCTGATCGGGGAGGACGAGGACGTAGGTAGGAACACCGGTCCGCTTGGCGAGCTTCGCGAAGTCGGGCGCGGTGGAGCGGGGGATCTCGCGGGGCAGCTGATCGGTTACGTAGACGGGGTCGTCGCGCAGCCGGTCGGCGAGGGCGGCGGCCTGGGTGGGGGTGTCGCCGGCGGGCGGCGCGGCTGTCGCCGGGGATGCGGTGAGGCCGACGAGCAGCGTCAGGATGAGAAAGAGGCCGGCGAGCAGCGGAAGATCGCGTCTGCCACGACCGCGGCGCCCGACGGCGCCGCCGCCCCCAGGGCCCGCCCCGGCGGGCGCGGCGGGCACCCCCCCGCCCGCGCGTGGCCGCCCCCCCCCCGGGACCCCCCGCCCCGGGGGGCGCGCCTTCAACCCCGCGGACGGCCTTGGCCGCCCCGACCCCTGTCACCCGTCCCGCCCCTTTGCTCATTGGGCGCACTTTACTGTCGCTACTGCCGACGGAACACTCACCATCAGCGGTTGATGGACTGGATCTCCTCGACGGTGACCGGCTGGTCGTTGCCGTACTCGCCGTCGGGCAGCTTCCCGCCCGCGCCGCCCGTGCCGGTCCAGGTGATCTCCCAGGTGGCGGTGGCCTGGAGGTCGAAGGTGCCGTCGCCCGACGAGCGCTGGTAGGTAACGCCGCAGGGCGGCTTCTGCTTCGACTTGCCCTTTGCGTACGGCTCGCCGATCGAATCGTCGTCGTTCATCTCGCACTTGCCGGATGCGGGGTGCAACGTGGCGTCTTCGGTGCCGGGCTTGATGCTGAGCGCGACGGGCTTCGCGACGGTCGTCGCCTCGATGTGCAGCCCCGGGGCGTCGAGCGAGGCGGTCACGGACACGGGCTTGAAGTCCCCCTTGTCGAGCCAGGCCCAGGTGGGGAGGTTGACCTTGGAGGGGCCGTCGGGGGCGAGGGAGACTTTGGTGCCGGGGACCTTGATCTGGTTGTAGGCGAGTTCGGCGAGGATCTCCGGGCTGATGGCGTTCGGGACGTCCGGGATCTCGCCGTTTTCGACCCAGAAGGGGGGATCAAGGCACTTCGCCTGCTCGGCGACGGTGGCATCGGGGCTGAACTGGGCGCCCCACCACATCCCTTCCTTCTCCTTGTCGATGTTGTAGTTGTCCTTGGCGTAGGCCCGGTTCTCGTCGGACATGTCCTTCAAGGCATCCTGCGGAGCGCCGGGGTCGTGCCGCGCGGTGAAGTACAGGCGGTCGCGGAACTTCGCGAACTCGCCGGCCTTCCACTCCGGGGCGTACCAGCAGGGCGGCGGCGTCCAGTTGGGGTCGACCGACGTGACCGTGCCGCCGCCGGGGGAGGTCCCGGTGGACTTGTAGGTGATCTTGGCCTGGGCGGCGACCGTGCGGTCGGGCCCCTTGGATCCCTGGCTGTCGATCTTGACGGGGTCCGCGGCCATCGCGGGAGCGCCCGCCAAAAGAGCCAGTGAGCCGCAAACAGTCGCAACGATAAGTGGCTTACGCATACCTGTCCCCCGTTGTCCCCGTTATCCCATGCATTGCTGAGATTCGCCCTCCACCTTGATGAGGTCGGCCCGCCACAGTCCCTTGGTGCTCTTGGCGGCAGTCATCGAGATCTGCCAGGAGGAGTAGTCCTTGATGCTCGGCTTGGTGCGGAGCACCTTCTTGGTCTTGACTTCCTTGCCGAAGAGCTTGTTGTCGTTGGTGCAGAACGTGACGGCGATGGTCTTCTTCTTCGTGACGGTCTGCACCTTCACGTCGGTGTACCGGCGCTCGCCGGTGATGGTGTAGCCGGCGTCAATGTGGTCCTTGATCTGCTTCTTCGCGTACGTCTGTGCCGGGCTGCCGATCTCCGAGTAGAACTTGTACGCGGCTTCGTCCGCATCCTGCTCGACGATTCCGAACTCGATGGCCCGCGCGTAATTCTGGGCGTCGTTCAGCGCCGCCAACTGGTCCGGATCCGACAGGTTGACCTTGTCGAAGACAAGATCGACATCGGACGGGAACTTCATCTCCGGCCGGTCGATCTCCGCGGCACCGCCGGCATCAGGGCTTGGCGAGGTGCTCTTCTTGGTGTCACCGGAACCGGCCCCCGGGATCTTGTCGCTTCCCGAATCCTTGCTGTCCCCACCCCCGCACGCGGTCAGGAGGAGAGCAGCGGCAGCCGCCATCGAAACGGCGGCGACGGGCAGGGTGCGACTGCGGTTCACGTGGGACTCCCGGTGGGGCGACGGTTCTGCAAGGCATCAGACGGTACTGAAGTGGTCAATGGTTTCGCCAGAGTCGACTTTTGCCTTGCCGATTCCGACTCCGGCTCCGGCTGGCGAACCGAACACTGCTCAGCGGCACTGCGCGGCCTCGTCCTTGACCTTGGCTTTCTGGGCGAGCCAGAGGCCGTCGGTGCTCTTCGATGGAACCATCTCAATTCGCCAGAACCAGTAATTCTTGGGGCCCGGTTCGAAGGGGATCTTCTCCTTGGTCCGGAGGTCCTTGCCGCTCATCTTGCTCTCGTCGGAGCAGAAGGTGACGACCATGCCCTTCTTGTCCGCGCCCCCGCCCGGCTGCACCTTCGCGTCGCTGTGGGACCGCTCGCCCGTGACGCTGAAGTCGGCCGAGGAATGGTTCCTGATCTGGGACTTCGCGTACTCCCGGGCATCGCTGCCAGCCTCCGAGTAGAACTTGTAGGCGGCGTTCTCCGGGTCCTGCTCGACGATTCCGTACACGGTTGAACGAGCGTAATTCTGCGCGTCGTTCAGCGCGGCGGCCTGCTCCGGATCGGTCAGCTCGCTCTTCTCGAAGACGAGCCGCACATCGGAGGGAAACTTCATCGCGGGCCGCTCGATCGCAGCCGCCGCGCTCTTCTTCGCACTGGGCGAAGCACTCTTCTCCGCACTTCCGCCCCCGGCGGCCTTGTCCTCCCCGGAGTCACCGTCGTCACCCCCGCATCCCGCGAGCAGGAGGGCAGCGGCAGCCGCCAACGAGACTGCGGCGACGGGCAGGGTGCGACTGCGGTTCACGTGGGACTCCCGGTGGGGCGAGGGTTCTTCACGCGGTCTGACGCTACTGAAGTGGACGATGGTTTCACCAGGATTCACTGCAGTGAGTAGTGGCTGAGTAGTGAAGGTCTCGAGACTCGGCCAGGGCGAATAGTCGCCATAAAAGGGACGACTTCCGATTGATTCGGAGTGATGCTCCAGAAAGCCATCTACCTCGCGCATTCCCCCGAATTGGTCACAGGAGAAGAAGGATTCCTCCGCGCGACGCCGTCTGTTGTGGCTGAGGCCCTCCTCCGGGCTGCCAACCTGCCACCTTTCGTCCCTCGTACGAGACTAGTAACTTCGCATGTGCGTACGGGTACTGGTGAGGCGGACGAGGCGGGGGTTGCAGGATGGCGGGCCATAGGCCGCGGGATTGGCATGTCCTGGACTTGGACAAGGATCCAACTCCGGGTGATCCGGACCGGGTTCGCAGCCTCGCCAAGAACTTGCACGACTTCTCCGACGATGTCGGCAGGGTCCTGCGGGACATCAAGGGGATGGCGGGCGAGGACGCGATCCTGAAGTGGGCGGGCAAGACCGCGGACGCCTTCACCGAGCAGTTCGAGGATGCTCCCGCCAAGCTGAAGAAGCTCAAGAAGAGCTACGAGATGGCGGGCGACGCGCTGTCGGCGTACTGGCCGGATCTGGAGCGCGCCCAGACCCTCGCGGACAAGGCGCTGGTCAAGGGCCGTGAGGCACAGGCCGACTTGAGCAGTGCCAAGTCGAAGCTGACGTCGGCGAACTCCTGGGTGGAGCGGGCGGGCAAGGAAGCCGACAAGTACAAGGACGACAACGACGGCGGCAACAAGTCCGGCAAGGACGTACCCAAGCCGGATCCCGACAAGGTCAAGGCCGCCACCCGCAACGCCGCCTCCGCCGAGAAGGCCCAGACCACCGCCCAGGGCGACGTCACCTCCGCGCAGAGTGCGCTGGATGCGGCGAAGAAGATGGCCGAGGACGCGCGCAAGATGCGCCAGGAGGCCGCCGGTACCGCGAAGCGGAAGATCGACGAGGCCTCCGACGCGGGTATCCAGAACCGCAAGTGGTGGGAGGAGATCGGCGACTGGGTCTCCGACAACTGGGACACCATCGTTGCGGTCTGCAAGGTCGTCGTCGCCGTGGTCGGCGTGATCGCGATGATTGTCGGCGGGCCCATCCTCGCCGCGATCGTGATCGTCGCCGGAGCGATCGTCCTCGCCGACACGCTGACCAAATACGCAAAAGGCCAAGCCACCCTCATGGACGTCGCGTTCGCGGCGCTGGACTGCGTACCTGGCATGAAGGGGCTGACCACCGCCGCGAAACTCGGCAAGGGCCTGAAGGGGCTCAAGGGCGGGCTGAAGGGTTTCAAGTCGGCCCGCACCGCGCTGAAGAACGGCGCGAAGGGCGCGTACAACCGCGTCAAGAGCAAGATCAAGGGCTGCGGCGACCCGGTGGACGTGGCCACCGGACAGATGTTCCTGGCCGAGACCGACGTCACCCTGCCCGGCGTCCTGCCGCTGGCCTTCACCCGCCGGGTCGCCTCGGGCTACCGCACCGGCGGCTGGTTCGGGCCCAGTTGGTCCTCCACCGTCGACCAGCGCCTCGAAATCGACGAAGACGGCGTCGTGTTCGTCACCGAGGACGGCATGCTCCTCGCCTACCCGCACCCCCGGGGACCGGACACACCGGTGCTGCCCGAGTCCGGCCCGCGCTGGCCGCTGGAACGCCTGGACAACGGCGGCTACCGCATCACCGATCCCGTGGCCGGACACTGCCGCCACTTCGCCCCGCCCATCGACGACGTGGCGCTCCTGGCCCGAATAGCGGACCGCAATCACAACACCATCGACTTCGACTACGACACCGAGGGCACCCCGCAGGCCATCCGCCACAGCGGCGGCTACCACCTCAAACTGACCGTCGAGGACGAGCGCGTCACCGCGCTCGGCCTGGCGGGCGCGGGCGAGGACGGCACGGACGTCCTGATCAAGCGATACGGCTACACATACGGCAACCTCACCGCCATCACCAACTCCTCCGACTTGCCGATGCAGTTCACCTATGACGAGCAGCTGCACATCACGTCGTGGGAGGACACCAACAACAGCCGCTACGACTACACCTACGACGACCAGGACCGCTGCATCGCCCAGCGGGGCGTGGCCGGACACCTGGCCAACACTTTCGCCTACGACGTACGGGACTCCGCGTGGCCCGACTGCCGTGTCACGGAGGTGATCTCGGCAGAGGGAGCGACCTCTCGCTTCGTCATCGACGACCGCTGCTTGGTCACCGCGGAGATCGACCCGCTGGGCGGCACGGTGACCACCGAATACGACGTCTACGAGAACGTCGCCGCCACCACGGATCAGCTTGGGCACACCACACGGTTGATCACCAATGAGGCAGGGCAACCGGTCGAGGTGACCCGACCTGACGGCATGGCTATTCGCGTCACCTACAACGAACTGAACCTTGCCACCGCCATCGACCTGCCGAACGGCACAAACTGGCAGTACGCCTACGACGAGCGAGGCAACTGCACTGCCATTACTGACCCGTCAGGGGCGGTCTCTCGGACCGCCTACACGCAATCCGGTGCGCTTGCGGGGGTCACTGACGAGTCAGGTCGCGTCACCACTCTGCATTGCGATGCGGCAGGGCTGCTACTTCAGGCCACTGACGCACGCGGAACGAACACTGCCTGGGTGCGCGATGCATGGGGCCGTCCCCTTCTCCTAGTCGACGAACTGGGGCGAAATGCCCGCTTGACCTGGTCCGTGGAGGGCAAGCTCCTTCGCCGCGTCACGCCCGACGGGGCGATCGAGGAATGGCAGTACGACGGGGAAGGGAACTGCATCCTCCACACGGATCAGATGGGGCATGCCACCAGATTCGAATTCAGCCACTTTGATCTGCTGGCGGCTCGCATCGGCCCGGACGGCACGCGCTACGAGTTCAATCACGACTCTTCGCTGCGTCTCACGCGGGTGACCAACCCGCTGGGGCTGACGTGGAGTTATGGCTATGACGCAAGCGGGCGTCTGATTTCCGAGACGGATTTCGACAACCGCACGCTTAGCTACACGCACGATGCCGCCGGTCGCCTCACATCCCGTGCAGATGCGATGGGGCAGGTGTTCACCTACGAACACGACGTACTCGGCAGGCTCACCCGTAAGGACGCGGCGGGAGTGCTGACCACCTTTGCCTACGATCCCGTCGGCAATCTCACTCGCGCCGACCGCAAGGGTTCGTCGCTCGTCCTGGAGTGGGGCCGCGCGGGCCAACTGCTCTCAGAGACAGTCGATGGCCGCACCCTGACCTCTACATACGACGATGCGGGGCGCCGGACCAGCCGGACGACGCCCACCGGAGTGAGGAGTGCCTGGGTCTATGACGCGGTAGGTCAGCTCACTCGGCTCACGGCCGGCGGGCGTGCCATCGGCTTCAGCCGCGACCTGGCCGGCAGGGAGACTGGCCGCCAGGTCGCAGCCAATGTCACGCTGGCACAGGCCTTCGACGAGGTGGGCCGCCTTATCAAGCAGTCGGTCACTGCCAGGGACGGGCGATCAGTCCAGCAGCGCGCCTACACGTATCGAGACGACGGCAACCTAAGCGCCATCGACGACCAGCTCTCCGGCGCCCGCCGCTTTGATCTCGATCTTGGCGCCCGGGTCACCGCCGTGCATGCTCAAGGCTGGTCGGAGGCCTACGCCTACGACGCGATCGGGAGTCAGACGGAGTCCGAGTGGCCCCGGAGTCATCCCGGCCATGAAGCCACAGGTATCCGCTCCTACAGCGGAACCCGCATCACTCATGCCGGGCAGGTCCGATACGAACATGACGGACTCGGTCGCATCACCCTCCGCCAGAAGGCGCGGCTGTCCCGTAAGCCTGACACCTGGCGCTATTCCTGGGACGCGGAGGATCGCCTCGCCTCCGTCACGACCCCGGACGGTACGCGATGGCGCTACACATACGATCCACTCGGTCGACGCACCTCCAAGCAGCGCATGGCTCTCGATGGTGAAACGGTGGTCGAGGAGACCGTATTCACCTGGGACGGAACCACTCTGTGTGAGCAGACCACTGTGGCCGAGGAGATACCCAACCCGGTCACGCTCACCTGGGACCATCATGGGCAGACACCCATCTCCCAGACCGAACGGGTAAGAATTTCCGGCGACTACCAGCAAGAGATCGATAACCGCTTCTTCGCCATCGTCACCGACCTCGTAGGCACCCCGACTGAACTCATCGATGAAACAGGCGACATCGCCTGGCGGTGTCGTGCCAGTCTGTGGGGAACCACTGCGTGGAGCCGCAATTCCACCACATATACCCCCCTGCGTTTTCCCGGACAGTATTTCGACCCCGAGACTGAGCTCCACTACAACTTCCATCGTCACTATGACCCGGAAACCGCCCGTTACGTATCCCCCGATCCGCTGGGGCTCTCTCCGGCTCCCAATCCCGTCGCATACGTGGATAATCCACAAGCTTGGTGCGACCCTCTGGGCCTGGCGGCTACCTGCTCCAGCAACGCCAAGATCCTTGGTGACAACATGGTCGCGGCAGGAATTCCACGCCCAGTTGAAACGGCGGCGCATCACATGGTCGCGAGTACGTCCAAGAAGGCCGCAGCTGCCAGGGCTCAACTTCAGCGGCACGGAATCGACATCAATGACGCCGACAACGGCGTCTTCCTTCCCAAGGGGTCGGCGTCGCCCAACCCGAACGGTACTGCTGTGCACTCCAAGGTGCACACTAACAAGTACTACGACACCGTGAACTACTTGATGTCGGGTACGCGCAACGCCGATGAGGCGCGTGATGTGTTGAAGTACATGCGGGCAGGGATGTTGGCCGGCCCCTGGCCCGCCTGAACTTCCATCAAGGAAAGGAATGGAATGTCAAACCCGCTTCCTCTCGATGAGGCCGTCCCTCGACTGCGCAGCCTATTGGCGGCGCAAGCTGCGACAGCGGGGGATCCACTGTCTGCCGCCCTGCGCGCCTTCACAGAGTTCGCTCGAGTCGAATTCTCCGTGCCCGTAGGCTCCGACACCGATGGATGCCTTGTCGAGTACGGGGTCAATTCCCTCTCCGGGGAGCCACTTTTCGTCATCAACCTGACGCGGCAGTTCGAGAATGTGGACTCATCCGGTGAGCATGAGAGTTACACGCAGGTCTCCTGCGAAGTGAAGTATCAGGTGACCGGGGACCTTGAAGTGCTCGGTGATTTCGAGGACTGGTGGTTCCGCGGAGGTCAGGAAAGCGACTTCTCGTCCTGGTGGCAGTCCTTGCCGCTGGAAACGGTGATTCGTGCGCTGGGTGACCGCGCACCCGCCGCCGTCGTCGTGGATTCCGATGTCGCGTAGGCGGCCGTAGCGAAGCGCACCGGTGGGAGGCCCTCGCCCGGAGGGACCATGGCGGGGGCACTCCCACCTACATTGCCCGCCGCTCAGCGGCGGTTCATCGCCCGCTTCACCTTCTTGCCGCCCGCCGACTCATCCAGCGTCTTCCACAGCTTCGACGAGCTGACCGACGTATAGACGCCGGGAGCACCCTGCGCCCCGCAGCCCTCGCCGTACGAGACGACGCCCACCTGGATGGGGGCCCTGCGGCCGGGGACGTGGCGGAAGATGGGGCCGCCGCTGTCGCCCTGGCAGGAGTCCTTCGTCTCCACTCCCGCGCAGAAGTTGACCTTCGAGTCGTACTCCCCGTAACTCGTCTTGCATTCCGCGTGCGAGAGGATCGGGACCTTCACCTCGCGGAGGCGGTCAGGGGTGTTGGGGAGTTCCGTGTCCGTGTTTCCCCAGCCGGAGACCGTCGCCTTCTGGCCCGGGCGGATCAGTGCGTCCGTGCCCTGGGTGGGGAGGGCTATCGGGCTGATTCCCCTTACCGGCTTGCTGAGTTGGATGAACGCTACGTCGTACGCCTCCTGGCCCTTGAGGTAGCGGGGGTGGACGACCACGCCGCCCTTCGCGGCGTTGCGGATCTGGCCCTGGCCGGAGGCGGAGAGGACCGTGCGGCCCACCGCCACCTGCAGCTTCTTCGGGCTCACGGGCTTGCCCGCGTCGTCGACGAGGCAGTGCGCCGCCGTCATCACCGTGTCCGCGGTGACGAGGCTGCCGCCGCAGAACTGGCGGTCGAGCGCGCTGCCCTGGCCCTTGTCCATGACGGCCACCATGAAGGGGTAGGCGTCGTTGGAGACTTCGGTGCCGCCGATGATGGCGTGCGCGGGGGTGCCCGTGGCCACCAGGGCCAGGGCGGCTGTGGCTACACCGGTCGCCGCCACCGTCTTGCGCGAGCCGCGTCGTGCGCGTGAGGGAAAGGAAAGTCTCATGGGGGTTGAATTTCTCTTTCGTGAGCAGGAGTTTCAGGCGCGGGACACCGCCGTGCTCTGCTCGTGTGATGTGCATTCGCCGGGGGCCCGCGCCGGACTGTGAGACGGGGGACAAGGGGCCCGGGTTCATTGGGTGGTGAGGATCATTGGGCGGTGAGGTTCATTGGGCGGTGAGGTTCGTTGGAGTACGTGAAAGTTGAATGGGATACGGAGTTCCGCGGGTTCAGCATTGATGCCGCGGCCTACCTCGCAGCCCTTCCCGGGCTCAAGCAGGCCCTCCCGGACGGCGCTTGGGAGTTCGTCTCCGATGCCGGGCACTACTCGTTCTCAAGTGACCGGTGTGTGAAGGATCTTGAGCTTGCGGAGGTCTCGCTGCCCGTCACGAGAGTGGGCGGCGCCGGCATCGGCTTCCTGCCCAACCCGTGGAAGCACCCCGCCGGGCTGCGGATCGAGTACGTCGGCGTCACCGGGTTTTCCGTCGAATATCACGACTCCATCGACTGGATGGAGTCCATCACGGTGCTGCTCGACGAGGTCCGGCCGGCCCCCGGCGGCGGCATCGTGCACGAGATCGAGCTGACCGACGCCACGATCGTGGTGCGGTGCGCGGACCTTGTGGCGGTTTGGCAGAAGGAATGAGCCACGGGGGAACCGGCCCCGCCCCTTCCGGCGTCATCCGTGCGGCTGAAGGATCAGCGGTCCGGCAGAAGGCGGATCGGTCGGTGTTCCTCATCACCGCGCCCTGCGCCGCCCGTTGCGCAAAGGGCGTCTATTCGCGTACGCACATCTTTGCCTCTCCAGAGGTTCCAGGAATGCGTGGGAACCATGGAGCGTGGATTGCGCGTGGATAACGATGAGGGGTGCGGGCTCCGGCAGTCTTGGCGCGCCTTGAGGGGCTTATGTGCTGCTGATACGGTGCGATGACTTGACACTGTGCCTGGGGCCGAATAGCCCGCCCGAGGCGAGCGATAGACCGCCTAAGGCGGGCGAGAGAGTCGCGAGTGTCCGAAAATGACCGAAACTTCTTGGGCGTGCGGGGAGCAGTTGCGTGAAGATCCAAGAGCGTACGGGGGCGGGCAACGGCCGTTCTGCCGCGCCGGTTCAGCCAGCGGTCGGTGAGCGCCTTCCCGCGCCGCCTCGCGAGCGCAAACCGGCACTCGCCGCCCTGGCCGTTCTGCTCATCCTCATCGGCGCCCTCGGCGCCACCGTTCTCGTGCTGCGCGCAGGGGAGCGTATCGAGGTCGTGAAGATCACGAACGAGATCCCGGCGGGCGAGTCCGTGAACGACAGCAACGTCACCTCGGTGATGGTCGCCGAGGACTCGGGCATCAACTACGTCAAGTGGAGCCAGGTCGACGGGCTGAAGAAGCTCAAGGCCACCAACACCATCCCCAAGGGTGCCGTTGCCGTCGGAGAGATGTTCTCCAGCAAGAGCGGGCTGCCCGCGGGCAAGTCGGCCGTCGGCGTCTCCCTCAAGGAGGGGCAGTACCCGGCGGACGGCCTGAAGACCGGCGACACCGTGGACGTCTACCAGGTCGGCGACTCGGCGTCATCCGGGTCCAACGACAAGGGCACCGGCGGCTCCGCCGGATCCGGTGGCGGCACGAGCGACAGCCCCATCGTCGCCGCCGCCCGCGTCAGCTCCATCGCCGACAAGAGCGACGCGACCGTGAGCACCGGCGCCCTCGGCGTCACGCTCCTGGTCGACAGCGCCGACGCCGCCGCCGTCACCAGGGCCGCGTCCGCGGGGCAGGTCTCTCTCGTCCAAGTGTCTCCCAACGGCAACTAGAGGCGAGTAGAAGAGACATGGCGCTCATTGCTCTCGCCGCGGACAAGGGGTCTCCCGGGGTCACCACCGCGGCCGTCGCACTGGCGGCCGTCTGGCCCCGGCGCGTCCTCGTCGCGGAGACCGACCCCGCCGGCGGCGACCTGGTCTACCGCAGTGCCGCCGCGCACGGCGGACCGCTCAACCCGAACACCGGCATGCTCAGCATCGCCGCCACCGCGCGCCGGGGGCTCGTTCCCGATCAACTGTGGGACCACACCCAGCCGTTGGCGGGTGGGCTTGAAGTGCTCGTGGGGCTTGGTGTCGCCGAACAGGCCGCCGGGCTCGCCGGGCTCTGGCCCACCCTCGGGCGTGCCTTCTCGCAGCTCGCCGATTCGCCGAACGCCCCCGCCGATGTGATCGCCGACTGCGGTCGCGTCAGTGGGGACACCCCTGCCGTCGAGCTCTTTCCGCAGGCGGCCCTCGTGCTGCTCGTCTCGCGGACCGAGCCCGAGGCCATCGCCCGCGTGCGCGACCGTGCCGCGGCGCTGTCCGCCAAGCTGCACGGCGGATCCCGTGGGGCCGCGTCGCTCGCGACCCCGCTCATCGGCGTACTCCTCATCGCGGACCCCTCGACGTCCGCCAAGCTCGTCCACCAGGTCAACGACATGCTGATGGCCGCGCAGACCGGCGCGCGCGTCGTGGGCACGCTCGCCGACGACCCGGCGGGCGCCGACCAGTTGGCCGGACGCAAGCGCGGCCGGCTCGACAAGTCGATGCTGATCCGCTCCGCCCGCAAGGTGACCGTCGACCTGTACCAGCAGTACGGCGCCGCCTGGGCCAACCCGACCGCGGGCACGCACGGGGCCGGCACGCACGGAGCCGGCCGATGAGCGTTCCCGTCGATCACCAGCTCGTCAAGCGGTTCCGGCAGGACGCCGGTGACCGCATCGCCGAGCAGCGCCGTCTCGACCAGGTCTCCGGTGTCACCCCCATGTCGGGCGAGGACGAGCGGCAGTACGCCCGTGCCGTCATCGCCCAGATCCTGGAGGAGTACGCCCGGATAGAGATCAACGCCGGGCGCACCCCGCTGGACGCCGAGACCGAGGAGAAGTACGCGGCCGCCGTGCACGCGGCGCTCTTCGGCGTCGGCCGGCTCCAGCCGCTCCTGGACGACCCCGAGGTCGAGAACATCGACATCAACGGCTGCGACCAGGTCTTCGTCGGGTACGCGGATGGGCGCGAGGTGACCGGCGATCCGGTCGCCGAGACCGACGAGGAGCTGGTCGAGCTCATCCAGGTGCTCGGCGCCTACTCGGGCCTCTCCTCCCGCCCCTTCGACTCCGCCAACCCGCAGCTCGACCTGCGCCTCCCCGACGGCTCGCGTCTCTCCGCCGTCATGGACGTCACGCGCCGCCCCGCGCTCTCCATCCGACGTGCCCGCATGGGCAAGGTCTTCATGTCGGACCTGGTGGGGAACGGGACCCTGACGCCCGAGATCGGCCACTTCCTCGCCTGCGCGGTCCGCGCCCGCAAGAACATCATGATCGCGGGCGCGACGAACGCCGGCAAGACGACTCTGCTGCGGGCGCTGGCGAACGAAATCCCGCCGCACGAGCGTCTCGTGACCGTCGAGCGAGCCCTTGAGCTCGGCCTCGACCAGTTCGCCGACCTGCACCCCAACGTGGTCGCCTTCGAGGAGCGCCTGCCCAACTCCGAGGGCCAGGGCATGATCTCGATGGCCGAGCTGGTGCGCCGTTCCCTCCGTATGAACCCGTCGCGGGTCATCGTCGGTGAGGTGCTCGGCGACGAGATCGTGACCATGCTGAACGCGATGTCGCAGGGCAACGACGGCTCGCTCTCCACGATCCACGCCAACAGCTCGAGTGAGGTCTTCAACCGCATCTCGACGTACGCCCTCCAGGCCTCCGAGCGGCTGCCCATCGAGGCGAGCCAGATGCTCGTGGCCGGAGCCGTCAACTTCGTCGTCTTCATCCAGCGGCGCAACAACTACCAGACCGGCGGCAAGCTCCAGCGCATGGTGACCTCGGTCCGCGAGGTCAACGGCGTCGACGGCCGCGTCCTGTCCAGCGAGGTCTTCGCGGAGGCCGCCAACGGGCAGGTCCTCGCGCACGCGCCGATAGCTTGCATGGACGACCTGGCCGCGTTCGGCTACCGCCCCGCCGGGCAATGGGGGTGAGCACGACATGAACCACGCCACGAACTCAGACTCACTGGAGCTTGCCGCCCTGAACTCACTCGGCTCGATGGGCGGCCTCTTCTCGCTGCCCGTCCTGTACGCGCTGGGCTGCGGCATCGCGGTCGGCGGAGGCCTCGCGGTCCTCGCGATCGCGCTGCGCGGACTGCCCGTGAAGCCCGAGCACGAGAAGCAGAAGGCCAGCGAGCGGATGAGCGAACTCATCAGGTTCGCGGGCCAGCGGGGCTCGTTGGCCGTCGGTGTCGGTCTCGTGGTTCTGCTGCTCACCCGCTGGGCGGTGGCGGGCATCGCGTCCGGCATCCTCGTCTTCTTCTGGGACAAGCTGTTCGGCGGCGCGGCCGAGGAGCGCGCCCAGATGAAGCGCGTCGAGGCCCTCGCCGCCTGGACGGAGTCCCTGCGCGACACCATCGCGGGCGCGGTCGGCCTCGAGCAGGCGATCCCCGCTTCGGCGCGGGCGGCCGCGCCGGTCCTTCGCCCGCATCTGGACGCGCTGGTGGACCGGTTGAGGGCTCGTACCCCTCTTCCCGAGGCGCTGCAGATCCTGGCCGACGAGATCGACGACGCGTCGGCGGACATCATCGTCGCCGCCCTGATCCTGAACGCGAAGCTGCGCGGTCCCGGTCTGCGGCAGGTGCTCGGCGCGCTGGCCAAGTCGGCGCGTGAAGAGGTCGACATGCGGCAGCGCGTGATGGCGCAGCGGGCGTCGACGCGGCGGTCGGTGCAGATCGTGGTCGCGGTGTCGATCGCGTTCGTCCTCGGCCTTTCGATCTTCAACCGCGACTTCGTCGAGCCGTACGGCACGCCGGTCGGCCAGCTCGTACTGGCGTGTGTCTGCGGCCTGTTCGCGCTCGGCTTCTGGTGGCTGCGGAAGCTGTCGACGGTGGAGACGCCGGACCGCTTCCTGATCCGGGATGAGCCGGGGGTGCAGTTTGTGCGGCCTCGGGGTACGGGTGGTGGGGCCGAGCAGCAGGCGCCGTTGACCGGGCAGGCGGGGCCTTACGGCCAGCCTCAGCCGGGTCCGGGTGCGGCTGGTCCCGGCCAGCCGGGCTTCTCGAATCCTGAAGGGGTACGTCGATGAGCCTGACGATGCCGATCGTGATCGGCGCGATCATGGGCCTGGGGATCTACGCCCTCGTACGCGCGTTGATGCCGTCCAAGCGGAGTGCGGTCGCGACGGTCGCGCGGATCGACGCGATGCGGGCGAGGGGCGCGGCCTACGAGTCGCACCGTTCCCCGGACCCCAAGCCGGACTCCGGCCGGCTCGGTTCGGCGCGGGCCCGCGTGGGCGAGAGGGTCGCCGAGTTCTATCTGCAGCAGGGCTGGGAACAGCGCTCGCTGCGGGCGGACTTGGCGGTGCTTGACCGGAGCTGGGAGAAGTTCCTGGCGACGAAGACGTTGCTGGCGGCCGTCGGCATCTTCTTCGGTCCGTTCCTCTTCGCCATCGTCTGGACGCTGGGATTCGGCAGCAGCCCGATCATCCCGGTATGGCTGGCGCTGGTGTTCGGTGTTCTGTTCTTCTTCCTCCCCGACCTCGAAGTGCGGCGCGACGCCCAGGACAAGCGGCGTGACCTGCGCCGCGTCATCGGTGCCTATCTGGACCTGGTGTCGATGAGCCTGGCGGGCGGCCGGGGCCTCCCCGAGGCTCTGATGGCGGCGGCGGAAGTCTCCGACGGATGGGCGACAAAACGTATCCGAAACGCACTGGCGGATGCCCGGATCACCGGCATCAGCCAGTGGCAGGCGCTCGGCACACTCGGCGAGCAGCTGGGCGTCGAAGAGCTCAAGGACTTGTCGGCTTCCCTCGGCCTGGTGGCGGACGACGGAGCCAAGGTGCGCGAGTCGCTCGCCTCCCGCGCGGAGACGATGCGGCACCGCGAAATGGCCGAGATCGAGGGCAGTGCGGGCGAGAAATCCCAGTCGATGCTCGTCGCGCAGTTGCTGCTGTGTGCCGGCTTCCTGGTCTTCCTCATCTTCCCGGCGGCGATGCGCGTGTTCCAGGTCTAACGAACTTCACGGCGACGGACGGATCCGCCGGACGGCAGGTGTCCGGCGGCCTCCCCCCCACTCCTGAGAGGACAACTCACCATGAACGGACGGAACTTCAACACCGGGATCCCGGCTGTGGACTTCCTTGTCACCTTCCTGAAGGGCCGCGTCGAGCGTGCCCGCTCGGGAGAGCTCGACCGCGGTGCGTCCGCGGTCGAGTGGGTCATCATCTCGGCGGTCGTCGTGGCGATCGTCGGCGTGGTCGCCGCCGTCATCAACGGTGCCCTGAAGGGCGGCGCGGAAGACGTCAAGGACTGCATCGAGGGCGCCGACGCCGGCAAGACCTGCTGATCATCAATCGGTTATCGGGGAACGAGGGCGGGGGACGAGTGCGCGGGAGCGTGAAGCGATGGGCACGCCGCAGGGTGGAGGCAGCCTCCACCCGCGGTGAATCCGGCATGACCGCGATCGAGTTCGTGCTGCTCACTCCGGTGCTGTTCTTCATGATCTTCGCGACGGTGCAGTTCGCGCTGTACTTCTTCGCGGACCATGTCGCCCAGGCGGCCGCCCAGGCGGGTGCGCGCAAGGCCCGCGCGACGGCCGACGAGAACCCGGGCGGCTGGCGCGGCGAGGCGCGCGACGTGGTCGACGACTACATCCAGCAGCTCGGCCCGCAGCTGGTGATCGGCCCGGACGTGAAGATGGTGGAGCCGAAGGCGAACACGGTCGGCGTGGAGATCACTGCGAAGGTGCCGTCCGTCTTCCCCGGCCTCGACATGACGGTGCGCGCGCAGTCGGCGGGCCCGGTGGAGCGGTTCGTGGAGGACAACGGCTGATGAGGAACGCATGGGCCCGTGCCGTCCTCAACGGGATGCGTGCGTCGGGCCGTCGGTCGGATCGGGGGCTCTCGACCGTCGAGGTGGTCATCCTCGCGCCCGTGATGATCCTCTTCATTCTGATCCTGGTGGCCTTCGGCCAGCTCGTCGACGCCCGAGGGGCCGTCGACGGGGCGGCGCGTGACGCCGCGCGCGCCGGTTCGATCCAGAAGGACCAGGGCACGGCGATGTCTGAGGCGCGGGCTGCGGCGCAGGCCGACCTCGAGGGCGTGTGTGTCGGGCCGATCAACGTCAACCAGACGAGCGCGGGCTTCAAATCCGGCACGTTCTTCACGGTCGAAGTGAGCTGTCAGGTAAGGGGCTTGGCCATTCTCGGCCTCGACATGGAGACGACACTGAAGGCCAGCTTCAGCTCTTCGCTGGACCCCTACCGGAGGTCGGCGTGAGCATCGCTCCTCGTATACGTTCATGGGTCGCCGCCCGTCGCGAACGCCTCGACGACCGTGGCTCGGGCGCGGGCGCCGTCATCATCTTCGCGCTCGTCTTCCTCTCGCTCTCGGCCTTCGTCATCGACGGCGGCCTGTCCATCTCCAAGCGGGAGCGGGCCGCCGACATCGCGGAACAGGCCGCGCGCTATGCCGCGCAGGACCTCGATACCGAGGGCATCTACGAAGGTGCCAAGGGCGCGCCCATCAACTACGAGAACTGCGACGCGCGCGCCAAAGAGTTCGCCGGAACGATGGGGATGCGCGGCGCGGACGTCGCGGCGACGCACTGCGTGACGGCGAACGCGAACCAGGTCGAGGTAGAGGTCCAGATGACCTACAGCCCGGTGTTCACTGGGATGTTCTACGGCGGCGACGTGACGGTGCGGGGACGCGCGGTCGCGGAGAACGCGGTCGGCTAGCGGCGCCTGACGGTCACTCAGTCTTCCACTGGGTGGCGGGCAGGTCCGCTCCGCGCGCGGCGGTCTGGCAGCTCGTCCACGGTGGGTCCTCCCCGAATCGTTGGGGCCATGGTACGGAGGGGGTTTGCGGGGGTGTTGATCCCCTGCGGCGGGCATGGGGACTATGGCGCCGGGATGAGCCGGACGACCGTGACGGTCAGGACCGAACCCGAGACGTAGTACCGGACGAAGACACCGCGAATAGTTGCCTCTCTGCGGTCCGCGTCCTTGCCGATGGCAGTGGAACCGTGACCGTATGGATCAACGCCCAGCGTTTGCTCCATGGCGGTCTTGAACGTCTCGGTCCTCGCCATCTTCGCCAACGTGTCGTCGGCGGGCGGCGCATAGGAGACGCGGTAGGTCACGCGGCGCTGTTCCTCTCCGCTTCCTCGCGGGCGAGGCGTTCCATGATCGCGTCCGCCGCCGGGTCCGGCACGGCCTCGAACATCCAGTGCCGCATCACTGAGTGGATCTCGTGCACGCCGGCTGAGTTGATCTCCCGGTCGAATTCCTCGCGCCTGCGCTCAGGGAGGGCTTCGCGAATGGCGGGAATACTGTTGGGCACCTCGACCTCTACTCCGTCGACCACGGTCTTCAGCGGCTCGGCCATGATGCGCTCCCTTCTGGCTCTGCTGTCACGGTAGCGATTCATCATGGTGCTCTCTCGCCTCTTCTCTCTTCGGCCTACGCCGTAACCGTGGCGGGGGATGCGGTGCAGTCGCGGCAGTGGCCCGGCTTCGGGGCGCGGAAGGCGCGGTCGCAGTGGTCGCAGTTCTGGAGTGGGTCCGGGCGCGAGAGGGCCGGGAGGGGTGGTGGCAGGAACTCCCGGAGGCGGTGGGTCAGTAGGGCTGCCGGGTGGTGGATCGGGGCGTTCGGTAGCCCGGCGGTGAGTGTGCGGCGTACCGCCTCCGGATCGATGCCGCGCTCCAGCCAGGCGGTGGCGGCCGGTGCGAGGCGGCGTACGTCGCGTTCGGCGAGGAGGAGGCGGGGGTCGTGGCGCCGCAGGTCGGTGAGGAGGGCTGCGGCGGCGCGGTGTTCTTTGGGGGGATCGTCAAGGGGTGCGGCAGCGGGCCTCGGAGGTTGCGGCGTGTTGCATGTCAGGGGTGGCGAACTAACCCGCATCGCAGGCGGGTTGTTGTACGACACCGTGCGTGTGACGACCCGGCCTGACGACAGGCGCTCGCGCGTACGGGTGAGGTAACCGTGGGCCTCCAGCTCGCGCAGGGCTGCGGCGATGCGGACCTCCCCTTCGGGGAAGCGGTCGGCCAGGCATTTGATGGTGACCTTTGCACCTGCGGGCAACGACTGGATGTGGGCGGCCAGGCCGATCGCTGTGAGGGAGAGCTCGCGGTGCTGGGTGAGGTGGTTGCCGACCACGGTGAAGCGCTCCGGGTGGCGGCGGTTGATGTGCCGGATGCCGGAGGTGGGAACGGCGGGCGGTGCGCACGGGGGCGCGTTAAGCTGCTGATCAGTCATCGGGAAGGTCTCTTCTTCCTCGGTGTCAGGCCCTCGCATTGGGATGCCAGTCCCGGCGGGGGCCGTCTCATGTCTGCGGTTGTCGAGGCTGAGCCTGCACCGTGAACTGGCATATGTGCCAGTTGAGTTGGGGTTGATCACCCGTGTGAGTGATGGCGGCGGGGTTTGGGGCGGGTTGGAAGGGTCCTCTCCCTCGTTTCTTAGGTTCTTGATGTCGCGCCCTACCGGGTGCGGGGCCGCCGGGTCGTGGAACCCTCGATGCGGGGGCGTTGCTGGGCCTGTGGCTTTGATTGGCGCCGGGGCCGCCCGGTTGTCCTGAGGTTGGCGGTTCCGGGCCGGGTGTAAAGGGCGCTCCGCTGCGCTGCGCGTCGGCTGCGCCGATGACCCTTCGGGCCACCCTTGACACCCGTCCCTCCACCGCGAGAAGCGTGATGACCGGGCGGCCCTGGAAGCGGGGCTCACGGGGACTGCGGGGATGGGTCATCCGGTTTTCCTGCCGGGTGCGGACTTGTTCGTAGCAGCGCGGCCCGCTGAAGGGGTGGGAGGGGTACGCGGCCGGTCCGGGGACGGGTCCCGGTCTCGTCAAGCGTCTGGCGGCCGGATCTTCCGGAGTGGCCGTCGCTTCCCGGTCGAGAGGTGAGGGTGGGGGACCTACTTTGGAAAAGTAGTGTTCTGGCACAAGGGGGGCGCGCGGCGCTGCGAAACGCAACTTTGCCGAAGTAGGTTC